>JBKKBA010000218.1:0-2758 GCA_046714275.1 Actinomycetota bacterium | reverse complement strand
GTGTCGAACGCCGCCTTGATCGGCCAGCCGGAGGCACCTACGCCACCGCCTTCGATTTCGGGGAGGTTGCCGGTTCCGAGTTTCTGGTTGGCGCTGACGGGATCAACGCATGCCGATGTATTCGAGTTCTTCACCACACCGAGGGTGGCGCTGGAGGGAGCGTTATATGGAGTAAACGTGACGTTGCGCCCTCGATATGGCTGAACCACCTTCCGAGGCAGTCCGCCGAGCGCCGGCGTCTCGAAGTCGAGCGTGAAGTTAGGCAGTCGGGTAAACAGATAGGCGCGGCCGCGCTGGACCAATCCGCCGTCGTCGTCCAAAAAGGCGCCGACGAGAATGTCGGGCAGGCCGTCGCCGTTGGTGTCTCCGGCAGCGACGGCGTCGCCGAACCGAACTCCGTAACGGGCGCCGGTTTGGGGTTGAGTTGGAGCCTCGAATTGGGAAACTAAGGACCCGTTTCCTGTAAACACGTAGATGCGTCCGTGGGCCCGCACCGCCGGCGCGGACGAGGAAGGCTCCCACGGGGCTCCGACGATCAGGTCGGCGATTCCGTCCCCCGTCAAGTCGGCTGTCGTGATGGAGGCGCCGAAGCGGGAGCACTCCAAGGGTTCACATGCATGCGTCGCCGGCGAGGTGATTGATCGCAGCAACGTCCCGGTGGACGAGTACAGGTAGACGCGACCCACGGTGTTCCGTCCATTTATGTTCTCCGTCGATGCACTGACGGCGATCTCGGGTGCCGACCCCGGTGTTCCATCGACGTTCGCCACCGCGAGAGAAAAACCGAATTGGCATTCCCCGTCTGTCGAGCACGGGGAGCTTGCCGGTGGAAAGATTTCGAACGATCGGGTCCTGCTGGGGAGAAAACTTATCACCCCGTTGAAGCGAACATTGAGGTCCATCACAACGACTCGCTGCTTCGTAAACGTGCCGATGTTGGGTGCGCCGAGAATAGCTTCCGCGTAGCCGTCGCCGTTTAGGTCCCTTGCGGCTACGGATCTGCCCAAAAAGCCCGTCGTGGCCGGGTCGGGAGCCGTGAGTGTGGCCCGCAGCGCGCCGGTCCGGCTGAATACGTACGCGCGACCGGGACACTGATACCCACCGTTGGGTGGAGGTGCCGCAAGACACCACCAAGGTGCGCCGACCAGGATCTCTGTGCCCGGGTCGGGCAGAAGGTTTCCGGTTGCAACGGACATCCCGAACCACTCGCCTGCAACTGTTGGAGCCGGTGGCGAGAGCGAGAAGAGGCGTGTCCCATTCCCGGTGAAGACGTGGACTCGTCCCGCTCCGGGCACCCCATTGACTGTTTCGAGGGGCGAGCCCGCGATAATTTCGGCTCTGTTGTCTCCGGTCAGATCGGCAACGGCCAAGCCGATCCCCATGCCGCAGTCGTTCGTTGACTGGCACCGAGACTCGCTTGGAATCTCGATCATGCGGAGGAGAGAGCGACCGACTCCATCGAACACGTGAATGCGGCCGGCATTTGGTATTCCGCTCGAATCCTCTCGCTCGGCGGCGACGACCATGTCGCCTTTGCCGTCGCCGGTCACGTCTCCGATCGCGACGTTGCTTCCGAACCAGCCATTCGCCTCGGGTGCGCCCGAGTCCAGGGCAAATCCTTCCATGACCGCCTGAGATGGTTGAGCCCATACGGCGGACAGCAGGACGCAGATCACAGCTAGTCGGCCTATCGTCGAGCGCCTCATGACAGATCCCCCCAGATTCTTGAATGTCTGACTAGTCCTGTTTACCACCTGGGTCCCATCAGAGGAAGTAGGGTACGCCCCCAAAAAAACGGCTCACGCGTTGTTCTCCTCGAAGTCCTCGCCGTAGATCTCGTCTCCGCGGTGCAGGCGCGCGGCGATGTCGAAGGTCTGCTGTCCTTGGCGCACCGTCGGGTACTTCGCGGCCAGAAACCGCGCGACGGCGATCAGCACGTGATCACCCTCCGGTCGTCCGTGGAAGTTGCGGAACTGCTTCAAGCCGGCCTCGTAGTTCTGGAACTCGTGGAAGACGCCGTCGTCGCGCAGCATCACATGACCCAGCAACCGCGGCAGGTCATCCCTGCGTCCGGCGGCGACCAGATCGACCACCGCCTGGCCGGCTTCTTCGACCGAGCCTTGGCGGTCGAAGATCGCGTAGAACTCCGCATCGGTCGGGGCTGCTCCGCCGGGCTTCGGGATCGGTCGCCGGGGGACGTTGAGGAACCGGTCCAGCCACACGGCGATCGCACCGTCGAAAATCCCACGAGCCAGCAGGCGCGACGGGGCACGGCGCATCGCTTGGTCCACCGCGTTGGTATAGGTGAACGTGTTGTGCACGGTATCCCAGTCGGGGATCTCGTTCGAGGTGGGAAAGTGCACGAAACGGCGCGCGCCGGCGTACGCGACCGACGCCGAAAGCTCGACCAGCGGGACGCCTTGGCGGACCAGATCCAGCATTGTGGTCAGGATCCCCGCCGCCTCCCCGGTCAGGATCTCCTCGGCAAGCTTCGCGTGGCCGTCCCATCCGGTCAGGCGCTCGGCGCCCTGGTCGATCATCGCGTCCAGTTGCTCGCGAGTTTCGAACAGAAGCGCTGCGACGTCGATGGGGTGCCGCCATTGCGACGTTTCCTCCATGCGGTTCCAATTAGCCAGCATGTCGATCACGGATGGGACGACTTCGTCCGCGTAGCGCCAGCCGATATGGTCAAGCAGCTCGAACGTCTTGTTCGCGAAGTCCAGCACGTGACCTTCACCGCGGTACAGGTGATCGGTGC
>JBKKBA010000217.1:0-3844 GCA_046714275.1 Actinomycetota bacterium | reverse complement strand
AGCGACTATCCCAACCAGATCAACAATGTGCTGGTCTTCCCCGGCTTCTTCCGGGGGCTGCTGGACTGCCGGGCGAAAGCGGTGACCGACGGCCAGAAGATCGCCGCCGCGCGCGCGCTGGCCGCCTTCGTCGGTGAAGGAGAGCTGGACGAGGAATACATCGTCCCCAGCGTCTTCGATCGCCGCGTCATGCCGGCGATCGCCAAGGCCGGCGAAGACGCCAGCATCGCCGAAGGCGTCGCCCGCATCACCCGCGACACCTAAGTCAAGTCTGGATCTCCGCCGTGATCGCAACTGGCGCGCTGTGCCGGCGTTCGCCCTCTATCCTTGCAAATCTGACATGCTGATGCTATAAATACATGGATGATTCCTCGCCGGTTGGCCTCTGATCTGCATCGCCGCCTGGGCGAAGTGCCTGCGGTTGGGTTGATCGGTCCTCGCCAGGTTGGGAAGACGACGATGGCCCTTGCGGAAGCGGAAGGGCGTGACGCGCTGTACCTGGATCTTGAGTCCGAGCGGGATCGTTCGAAACTCGCTGAGCCGGAGTTGTATCTGTGCGACCACATCGGCCGACTGGTCGTGCTCGACGAAGTGCATCGGGCGCCGGGTCTGTTCCCAGTGCTTCGGGGCCTGATCGACCATGCACGTCGCGCCGGTCATTGGACCGGGCTCTATCTGCTGCTCGGCTCCGGCTCGCTGGAACTGCTCAAACAGTCAGGCGAGTCGCTGGCGGGGCGGATTAGCTACATGGAGCTGCAGCCTTTCTCGGCTATGGAGGTGCCGGATGCGGACCCGCCCGATCGCTTGTGGCTGCGCGGCGGCTTTCCTGAGAGCTACCTTGTGCCCGACGACGCGCGAAGCGCGCGCTGGCGCCAAGACTTCATCCGCACGTACCTGGAACGTGATATCGGGCAGTTGGCGCCGCGCATCGCTGCCGAGACGCTCCGCCGGTTCTGGACCATGCTGGCGCACCATCAGGGGGGCTTCCTGAACGTCGCCCAGCTCGCCCGCAATGTCGGCGTCGACGCACGGACCGCGGCAGGCTATGTCGATCTGCTCGTCGACCTGCTACTGGTGCGTCGACTGCCTGCCTGGCATGCCAACGTCGGCAAACGACTCGTGAGGTCGCCCAAGGTCTACATCCGGGACAGCGGCATCGTGCACGGGCTGCTTGGCATCGGGGACAAGGAAGCGCTGTTGTCCCATCCGGTGGTGGGCGCCAGTTGGGAGGGCTTCGTGATCGAGAATCTGCTGTCGTCCGCGCCGCCTGAGGTGACCGGACACACCTACCGAACCGGTGGGGGTGCCGAGATCGACCTGGTCCTTGCGTGGCCGGATGGACGCCTATGGGCCGTCGAGATCAAACGAAGTCTCAACCCGCGACCCGAACGCGGCTTCCAGTCCGGTTGCGCGGATCTTGAACCCGAACGTCGCTTCGTCGTGTATCCCGGGAGCGAGACCTACCCGATCGGCGGCGGCACGAGCGCCATCCCCATGCGCAAGATCGCCGAGTTGCTCGAGAAGGAGCGACGGTAAGTGCGGGATACGGAGATCGATGACAGCAAGATCTGCGCCGAACCGACGGTGGGCGACGGTGTATAACTTGCGGCTGCAGCGGCCGCCGTGTCACTGGCGTTTGCACCCAACGCTTCGCCAACGCTCGCCAACGCTCGCGCGACTCTTACCGTCGCCGGGAAGATGAGCGCCGACGTGCCCAGGGGTACACTGAACTCAGCTCTGAAACAGGCAGGCCTCAAGGAGACCTAGACTATGCGGTATATGGTTGTGTTGGAGCGCGGGGAGAACGGTTGGGGCGCGCATGTCCCCGATCTGCCCGGCTGTATCGCGGCGGGAGAGACGCGCGAAGAGGCGCTCAGCCTCATCCGAGAGGCCATCGATTTCCACATCGATGGCTTCAAGGAAGAGGGGCTTCCCGTACCTGAGCCCTCCAGCGAGGCAGAGGTAGTTGAGGTTGGCGCCGCATAACTCGTGGCCGACTAGCATGCGGAGTGTGGTTCCGAAAAAACGGGGTTCTGCTCAGACGAACGCGCGGACGGACGTTTGGAGGGGGAACTCGACGCTGCGCCCGTAGCGATCGCCGATGTTGGGCTGGTTGCCCGGCAGCACCACCATGCGCTGCTCAAAGTCGATCTCATCGACGGGCTTCGTCAGGTTCGCATTGTCTGAGTCGGCGATCAATTGAACATGCAAGCCATGCGTCGCGATATCACCCTGCCAGAACTTCCGGGGACGTCCGTCGCCGATCCCGGCGTCTTCAGGGTCGCCGTGCTCCGGCGTCCAGCACACCCGCGGTTTCGTCAGGCCATCCAGTGGATCGACGTAGGTTCCAAACACGCCGTCGTCGACGTCGCGGCTGCGAAGGTGGGGACCCGGGTTGGTGCCGGTGCCGTCGTCGAAGCAGGAGTCGTCACGGTAGTACGGCTGCGCGATCAGCGAGTAGGCGTCTCCGCCGGTGTGCTTTCGGATCTGCCAGCGCGTCACAATCGAACCGTAGGGGCCGGAGATTTGCTCCCAGTTTAGCGGCCCTGCCGGGCCGGAGAAGAACGGATCGGCGAAGTCCAGGTCGTTGCAGACGCCATCTTCAGATCCGATCTTGCACGAGTTCGGGTCGCCGCCTTGCAGCGGCACGGTGTGATGTTGCGGCCCCACAACAGGGATCGGATCGTCGTCGCGGACCTCGATCCGATCGCCGGCGACGTGGACGTCGGTGTTGCCGAAGGCCTCGTCGTTCTTCCCATCGATTCGCGCGCCGCCCGGCACGAAGGGGTTGTAGTAGGTCAAGACCTTGCCCGCGTTGTAATCCCACTGGACGTAGATGCCGTCCGCCGGCGGAATGACGTGCACCCGCAGCTTGTCGCCGAACCGAATCTCATCGCGGTAGAAGATCTCGGTCTTGATGTTGTTGGTCGATGAGTCGGCGCCGAACGCGGCGCGGATCGCGCGAACCGGACCGACGCGCTCGCCGAACAGAATCGATGAGCCGCCCCAGTTGTTCACTTCCTCCTCGTAGCCGCAGCAGGGCGTCGTCCCCCCGGGGCGTTGCTGGAAGGCGCGCGCCTTCCACTGGTCGATAATGTCGGGCCCCAGGTTCGGCGTCTGTGCCAGTCCGCTGTTGTCCGGCGAGATGCGCAGGCCGGTCATCAGCCAGCGGCCGTCGTAGCGGAACCAGTAGCGCGGCGTCTTCACCCACGCGGTGTCCAGCGGCCGACGCTGTTCGATGGCCCACCCGAATGCGTTCTTCGGCTCCTTCGGCTGATCGCTTGCCCGGCGGGGGGTCGTGGCGATCGTGCCGTCCAGCTCGCAGTACGGACCCTTCGGTGCCGCGCCGTAGCCTTCGTAGGACGACTGCTAGTAGACGAACATGTCTGCGTCGGCGTCGCGCACGTACCGCACGTAGCCGTTGGTCGCGTCGTACGCCGGCGCCGGACCGTCTGCCTTCGCCTGCATGACATAGACGAAGCCCGATGCCGCGGGATTGCTGGGGTCGGTGACCGCCACCTCGTACGCGAAGTCGATGCCGGAGGGAAGAGGCGTGGCAGGCGGCGCCTGCAAGCCGGTGTCGCTGTACATGAAGGCAAGCTCATCGTTGTCGTCCAGGCCCTTGATCGGATCCGGCGTGGTCGCCTTCCCGTTCACGATCGTGCTGCCGGGTCGCGCGCGCGCCCGGCCGGGGTTGCCGCCGGTCAGCAGATACTCGTCCCAGGAGTAGCGGAACGGCTCTCGATCCCAGGCATACGTGGTCTCCTCATCGACGCCCGAATAGAACGCGAAGCCCGAGACATTGTTTGAGATGTAGCGAGTGAAGACTTCATCGACCTGGAAG
>JBKKBA010000216.1:0-2970 GCA_046714275.1 Actinomycetota bacterium | reverse complement strand
TGCAGATTTTTGTGGGGGTGGGGGTGACCGGCTTGGTGGAGGTGCCATGGTTTACAGGGGCCGGCGACCGGGCCGGCGACCCGCACCAGCGGGCGATTCCCGTCGTGCGCGAAGGCGTTATCGGAGTCCGCTGGACGTCGATCTCGTGGGACGGCCGCTTCGTGGTGTTTGATTCCGGAGCCCCCGATCTGATCGATTCGGACTCGAACGGAAAGGTCGATATCTTCCTGCGCGACCGGATTTTGAAGCGCACGACGCGAATATCTGTTGGAAGCACGAATCGAGAATCCGACGGGAACTGCTCGTTTCCCAGCTTGAGCGCCGATGGCCGCGTCGTTGCGTTTGCGTCGGATGCTGCGAACCTTGTGGACGCCGATCGCAACGGCTATCGCGACGTGTTCGTCCGCCTATGAGCGCAGCGTTGCACAGGGCCGATCGGGCCGGACGGCGTCGGCAGTTCCGCGATTTTCCCCTGTTCTGGCGGCTGCTGGTTCCGTTCATGAGTCTGATCCTGGTCATGGGTTTTCTGGGGACCTTCGTCATCGTGCGAAACCTTTCGCAGCGCGCACGCGCCGCGGTCGATCTGGATCTGTCGCGACGCTCGGTCGATGTTCGCACCCACATGCACGATCGGGAGCTGTATCTGCTGGAGTCGGTCAACTTTGCATCGAACATCGAAGGGATCGCCCGCGCGATCAAGGAACGGGACGCGGGCGCCGTCGAGCGTCTGCTGCGCTCGGTGCTTGCCCTCAAGAAGGACGTGGACCGGCTGGTGGTCACCGATGCGACCGGGCGGGCCCTGGTCGAGTTTGTTCGACCGTCGTCGAGCGAGGATCTCCGGACGCGTCCCGGCTCGGATTGGTCCGGTGACGCGCTGTTTGCTGCGGCGCTCCGCGGGCCGGCAGGTGCTCGCTCTGCGGGATTTGCCCGGCGCGACGGAGTGGTCGAGATGCTGGTCGCCGGTCCCGTCTGCTCCGGAACTCCCGGCTGTGTGGCGATCGGTGCTGCGGCGGCCGCGATGCGACTGGACAGGGTGGTGGACGAGGCGCTTGCGCTGGCGGGCCCCACTCGCTCAAGCCTTTCGATCTTTGCCGCCGACGGAGGATTGCTCCAGAAGTCGGGTACGGCAATCCCCCCGCCCGGCAACCGGGTTGATCCCCGCGGTGAGCGCGCCACGGCGCAGGTACACGGCGCCGATGTCGCGATTCTGTACGCGCCGTTTCGCGTCGGCACCCGCACTGGGGGAACGATTGCCGTCGGCCTGCCGACCGCTCCGGCGTTCCAGTCGGTTCGAGGCGCCGGCGTTCGCCTGGCCCTGATCGTCTTTGCGGGGATGCTTGCCGTCGTAGTGATCGGCGTCATCCAGTCCAAGCGCATCTTGCGACAGGTCAACCCGCTCGTGAACGCCAGCCGCGAGTTGGGGAAAGGGAACCTTGCCGCGCGCGCTGCGGTGATGGGCGACGATGAGCTTGGCGAGCTGGCCCGCCGAATCAACATGATGGCCGAGCAGCTTCAAGCGAGTCACGAGACGATGGAATCCCGCGTTACGCAACGAACCGACGAGATCGAGCGTCTGCTGCGCGAGCGCAGCGACTTCTTCGCCGCGATGAGCCACGAGTTCCGAACGCCGATCGCCGTCATTTTAGGCCAAGCAGAGATGCTGCAGGACGCACAGGAAGACGGCGACGCAGCGCCGCCCGGTGCGGCGCCGACCATCCGGCGATCCGGCGAGCAGCTTCTGGGGCTGGTCAACGAGATCCTTGATCTTGCCGAATCCGACGTCGGCGGCATGGAAGTCGACATCGACGATGTCACCGTGAAAGAGGTGCTTGACGAATTGCGCCCCACGATCGAGGGCCTGGCGGCGGCGAGCGACTTGAAGGTGCGCTACGACATACCCCGCACGCTGCCCGCCGTTCGCGGCGATCGGGGGCGGGTGAAACAGATCATGCTCAACCTGGTGGACAACGCCGCGAAGTACACACCCGATAAGGGGAAGATCGCGATCTCAGCCGAAGCGCGCGACGGTCACGTTGCAATCTGTGTCGAAGATACCGGCATCGGCATTCCACCGGGAACCGGAAATCTTATCTTCGAGCCGTTCTATCGCGTGAAGGGTAACCGTCCGCGCAGCGATCGCGCGTCAAGCGGCCTTGGGCTAGCGCTGGCAAAACGCTTCGCCCTGGCCCAGAACGGCAGCCTGGAATATGTAAGCAAGCCCGGTCAGGGCACCACGTTTACGCTGCTGCTTCCCGCGTCCGATCGCTCAACAAAGTAGTCATAATCGCCCTTTGTGATTGGCTCGCTGCTCCACTTGTGGTCTGGGGAAGCCGATATCAGAAGTAATCCCTGAGGGACGCTTGGTTTGGGCAGGACGATCTTCGTGATTGTCGCCCCGTGCAGGCTCGACGCCACCTCTTCCCCAATCGAGAGGAACATCATGCGCGCGAACCGTGCCGTCCACGTGCCTTCGGCAGCCGATGGATCGACGACCGTCAGGTGGCGACGGGCTCGCTACGTTGCCGGCACTCTGCTGGGCGCATCGATGTTTGCGGCTTCGCTTTCATCCTTTGCGGCCCAGTCAACAGTCGGCCTTGGAGTCGCAGAGAGCTTCGCGGTCCTCGCCGGCTCCGGCATCACCAATACCGGCCCCACGACGATTACCGGGGATGTCGGAACGTTTCCGAATTCCAGCGAAACTGGTTTTGGGTCGGTCACCCTGATTGGCACTAACCACGCCGGGGATGCCGTGACTCAGCAAGCCAAGAACGATCTGGTCACCGCATACAACGACGCTGCCGGGCGGACGCCGGTGACCAACGTGCCTGTCGAGTTGGGTGGATCGATTCTACCGGTATGAAAATGCACACGCCCCTTCCCGACGTCCGGCTGTTACGGTCGGCTCACCGGGATAGGGGCTTGGAGGGAGGACGCAGGCTGGGCAGGCCGAGTGACGGTATGGGCTGAGAG
>JBKKBA010000215.1:0-3602 GCA_046714275.1 Actinomycetota bacterium | reverse complement strand
GCGCCTGTCCTTCGACATCGCCGCGCTGCACACCGCGGCCGCGGGTTCCTCTGCTGCGGTCCGGGCGGATGCGATCTGTCAGGCGCTCCGAAGCTCCGACGCGCTGCTGGCGAGCGCGATCGACCTGATCGGCAGCGGCAACGGCATCGCGGCCGCCACCGGTCTGCCGGCCGAGATGCTCTTGATGCTCTCGGGGCGTCGGACGGGCTCGGATGCGCGCATGATCACCCAGGTGGCCGCCATGCTGCGGGTGATGCCACATCTGTCGGCCGCCTTTGCCGGCGGCATCGTCTCCTGGGGCCAAGTCCGCGCGATCGTCTTTGCGATCGGGGCTCTTGCCGCCGCAGAACGCGACGGCATCGACCGATTGATCGGCGACCACGCCGAAGGCCTCATCGACGCCGACCCGGACCGCCTGGTCGAGCTGGTCGATACCCAGGTCGGCAATCTGCGCTCCAGCGCGTGGGACGCCAAGGATGAAGATCGCGCGATCAAACGAAGCTTCCTGGCCGTCCAGCCAAAGCTCGACGGGGGCGCCAGCTTCTACGGCGAATCCGATCCCCAGTCCACCGCCACGATCCTAACGGCGCTCGACACCATCTCCGATGCCCCCGAGCATCCCGACACGGCCGACACGACCCGAGCCCAGCAGCGCTTCGAGGCGCTGCTTGCCATCTGTGAAGCCTCGCTGTCGGGCGATGCCCGGGGAGCCGAAGGGGCGCGTCCCCGCCCGCGGCTGCTCGCGACGATCGACCTGGCCGCCCTGGCCGCCGGGGAGGACTCCACCCAGCTCCTGTGGGCGCTTCCCGGTCGCTTGGCTCGCCTGACCAACGTCTCAGCCGAGGTCTTGCTCTGTGATGCGACCATCGCCCCCATCGTGGTCTTCAACGGCCGCCCGATCGCCGTTGGGGATGACCAGACCACCTTCTCCGACAAGGTGCGCCGGGCAATCATCGCGCGCGACGGGGGATGCCGCTTCCCCGGCTGCGGGGCCCCGGCCGCCTGGAGCGACGCTCACCACATCGTTGAGCACACCGGTAACACCGTCGACGACGGGATGCTGCTCTGCCGTCGATGTCACCGGCGCGTCCATCGCTCCAAGTGGAAGATCGCGATGAAACCGGACGGTGTCGCCACATTCAGCCGCTGTGGACGCTCCCTGACCAGTTATCCCCGCGGCAGCCCTGCCCGGGTCTAGCGGGAACGCGCCAAACCGCACCACCCCGATGGGCCACCCGCACCACGCCGCACCCATACCTGCGAAGAAACGCGCGAGAGCGCGGGTTTTCGCATGCCCGCAGGGCCGGCTCATGCCGCCGGGTTACGCAGCCAGCTAAGCCAAGCTAAGGCTAGGCGGAGAGCGCCAGCAGCAGGATCATCACGTAGTGGCAGATGCTGCCGCCGACCACGAACGAGTGGTACAGCTCGTGGTAGCCGAAGACGTGGGGGACGGGATCGGGGCGCTTCAGTGCGTAGATGATGGCTCCGGTCGTGTACAGCACGCCGCCGGTTGCCAGCAGCACGACGCCGGCGACGCTCAGATGGCGAACCAGTTGCGGCAGCGCCAGCACCGCCGCCCAGCCCAGCGCAATGTACATCGCGGTTCCCGCCCGGCTTGCGGCCTTCAGGCGCAGCATCTTGAGCGTCACGCCCAGCGCGGCGATGCCCCACACGGACGCCAGGATGGCTACGCGCCACGCGCCCCGCAGCGCCAGGACGCTAAACGGCGTGTAGGTCGCCGCGATGAAGACGAAGATGGTCGAGTGATCCAGCCGGCGCATCCACTGGCGGGCGTACGGGGACCATGGGATCCGGTGGTAGGCGGCGCTGACGCCGTACAGCGCCATCACGCCGACGGCGTAGACAGCGACGGCCGCTCGCGCCGAGCCGGTTCGGGGCAGGGCCACCAAGACCACGCCGGCGGGAATGGCGCAGATGAACGCGATTTGATGCAAGCGCCCCCGCATCCGGGGTTTCGCCGGCGGTCTGCTTCCGACTACCGAATCCACGAAGATGAGTGTACGACGACGGCGCGCATCGCGGTAGCCGCCACCGCAGCCGGGCTTGTCAGGCCGGGCAGGACGCGGACGGGAAGTCGGCTGCAGCCGGCAGGTAGCAGGCGCGCGGATAGTAGGCGCCCATATCCTGAGCTTCGTGGTCGTAGCGCGCCGCCTGGATCGAGCCGGCGAAATCTTGCGCGGGCAGCATGTTGCGCAGGATCAGCACCCCATCGTTCGTCAGACCCCAGGGCAGCCAGGTGACGCCGTTCTCCGCGCGTGCCGCCGCGGGTCGGTCCTGCGGCTGCGAGATCACGATCGTGAAGGTCCCGGCCGCATCGGTGACGACCTGATCGTCGGCCAGGCACGCGTAGTAGCGCTGCGACGGTGCGTGGTTGGTGCACAGCGACCAGTAGCGCAGCTGACCGTCGCCCATGACCAAGGCGCCTTGGTACGTGTCGGGCGTGGTGGGGAGCGTTCCCCGAAGGACCAACACCTTGCCTCGGCTGCGATTGACGAATGCGGAGATGTAGTTGTTGTCGGGGTTGTCGGCGAAGCCGCCCTTCGGAAACATCGTTGTGTACGGCTTCATCCCGTCCGAGAGCTGGGTGCCTCGCTCGCTGTCGGTTGCGTGCGTGATCGAGGTGGGGAAGTTGTAGAACTTGTGCCAGGCGGGTGGGTTCACGCCCGATCCGCCGGCAGACGGGATGGGACTGTCGCCGCCGGCCAAAGTGTTGTTGACTCCCGAATCCGGCACACCGGGAACTTCGCACTGCGGGATCGGCACCGTGGCGCCGCCGGGCAGGTTCAACGTGACATCCGGAAGGCCGACGCCGCCTCGCTCGTCCAGGCCACGGTCGGCGCGGAAGACGCGATAGGCGATCAGGAAGAGCTGGGCGCTCTTGGTTCCGTCCTCGCTGGTGGTGTAGAGCGTGTTGGCGGGTCCGTTCGGTTGCGGCGCGCCGAACGCGACGGTGACGGTGTAGTCGCGATTCGTTCCGTCGCGCGGCGCCCCGGGCTGGAACGGGTTCACGTTGCCGGGATCCGGTGCGATCTCCCGGTCGTTCAGGCCGTCCACCGACTGCAGGACCGCGTTGTAGGTCACGAACGACATGTAACGGGCGTGCGGGTACCTCCCGCGGATGGTCAGCGTCGCGCCCGGAACGGTCGGCAGCGACATCACCCAGTAGTTGGCGAACTGGTCGGGGTAGAGCGCGTTCGCGACCGTCGAGTCCAGCCGGGACGGCCACGAGCACGAGTTTCCAGCAGACATCGAAGGCTTCACCGCGCCGACGGTTGCGATCAGCGCCATCGCCAACATCACCCGAAGCAGCCGTACGCTCATTGTTTGACCTCCCGATCGCCGTAACTGGCCGGCGCCTGGGGAGATTCTCCGGGCGTCGCCGCTCCTCCTGCTGAAACCAGGGGGGATTGTTGGCTGCATGTCAGGCACGTACGCTGACCAGCGAGCGCGGCCGTATCCCCGCGATCGGGCACTCGAACTCGCATGATTCCACGATACCCGCGGTAGAAACGTTCTCGACCGACATTCCCACCCAGCAATTGCGGGCGTACAATCGCGCTGACAAGGACACTTCGGTACGC
>JBKKBA010000214.1:0-7611 GCA_046714275.1 Actinomycetota bacterium | reverse complement strand
GGTGTACCGGCACCGCGCGTTCTTGTGGACGATGATCTCCACGACCGCGCTGTGGAGCGAGTCGGTCGTGTACACCGGCGCGCTGCAGCCCTCGACGTAGTGAACGTAGGAGCCCTCGTCGACGATGATCAGCGTGCGCTCGAATTGGCCCATGTTCTCGCGGTTGATGCGGAAGTAGGCCTGCAACGGAATGTCAACGTTGGTGTTCGGCGGCACATAGATGAACGAGCCACCACTCCAGACCGCAGTGTTCAGCGCCGCGAACTTGTTGTCGTTCGCCGGAATGATGGTGCCGAAGTGCTCCTTCACGATCTCGGGGTGCTCGCGCAGCGCGGTGTCCATGTCCGAGAAGATGACGCCAAGATCCTCTAGATCCTTGCGCATCGAGTGGTACACGGATTCGCTTTCATACTGTGCGCTGACGCCGCCTAGGTACTCGCGCTCGGCTTCGGGGATGCCCAGCTTGACGTAGGTGTTCTTGATGTCGTCGGGCAGGTCGTCCCAGGACGTCACGGAGCCTTCGGTGGGCTTGATGTAGTAGTAGATGTCATCGAAGTCGATGTGGCTGAGGTCGCCACCCCAGGCCGGCATCGGGCGCTTGAGGAAATGGCGATAAGCCTTCAACCGCTTGTTCAGCATCCACTCGGGCTCGTCCTTCAGCTTCGAGATGCCTTCGACGACCTCTTGCGAAAGGCCCTTTTTGGGGACGTTGATGGAGGTTGCTTCGTCGTGCCACCCGTAACGGTAGCCCTGGCCAAGGCCCAGATCAGCCGGCTTCGTGGACATAGGAGAACCCTTCTTTCTGGCTCGGAAATCAATTCCTAGTGTAGCAGTCTGATTTACCCTCGGAAACTCGCTGACCTGCGATTTTGTTCCCGGTGGGAGAGATCTCCCTGGTTGGGGGGCCGGCGGCGGCGAACCGGCCGGCCTTCTCGGCCGCGACGTGGGCGATGCACCACCCGGGAAGTCCGCATTCCCGGCCGATGGGGCGAGTTGGCAAGGGATTCTTTGGGGCGTTGCTGCACGGCCTCGCATATCGGGCGGCGGGCCGAAAGGAGGTGCAGGACCCACTATCGAATGGGGCTTGCGAGATGCGATCCCCCCGAATGCTTCTCACGGCCCTTGCGGTGCTTGCGGCCGTGCTTTCGCTACAGCCGGGCGCGGCCATCCCTCCGGGAAATGAGAATCCCATGCTGACGTGGAGTCCCGGCAATCCCGAGCCCGGACGCGACGTCACCTTTTCGGGAGCTGCTCACGATCCCGACGGCCTGATCACGTCGATGACGCTGGAGTACGGTGACGGAACCCAGGACAAGATCGTCGTGCCGCGGTCCCTCACCAAGGATCTTGCAGCCTGTGTCTTCGGCGACTACTTCGCAGGCACGTTCCGCCATCGCTACTCGCAGGCCGGCGATTACCCCGTCAAGGTCACGGTCACGTCGGGCGCCTGCCCGCTAACCGACGCCCTGCAGGACACGGTCTCATGGAAATCCTTCTCCATCAAGGTCTCCAAGCAGACCAGTTCTGCCGTGGCGCCGGCCGAAGCGGCCGAAGCGGCCGTCCCCGGCGGCGGCGCCTCCATCTCGATCACCGGTTAATCCCCGGATTCGATCGTCCGGCTACTCGCCGGGTCCCTCTTCGATTCGACGGTCCGGCCGGCGGCCCATTCCCCCGCATTTGCGTCGGGGCGGCACACCCAGCCTTCCGGAAGGTCCCTTTCTGCCCAGGGATGATGCGACACGGGGTCGAATACTCCGTGTGTGAAGAAGGTCCGATTCGTGGCGGCGCTGTCGCTCGCGCTTGCGAGCGTGCCTGCGCTTGCCCGGCCGCTCCCCTTTCTGGGAACGATGCAGATCTCTCTTTCCTGGAGCCCCGGCAATCCGCCGCCGGGGGTCACAACCACCTTCCACGCAACCGCCTCCGACGGCGACGGAAGCGTGCGCATCGCCACCATCTGCTACGGAGACGGTTCACCCTGCCAGTACGACACGCGGTCGCTGTCGCCAACAGAACTGGCGATCGCCTGCGTACTGGGTGACAACTGGGATCACCAGTGGCGCCACCGATACATGAACCCCGGCCGCTATCGCGTCACCCTTACGGTGACCAGCCGCGGGTGCCCCGTGGTCGACGACGAAACGCAATCCCTAACCTCCGAGATCACCGTCGGCTAACAGCGCTGAATGTTCGAGCTGAATGTTCCGGCGCGCCGCCGAAAGCCGGAAATCGCGGAGTGGTAGCCTCCGGCGATGGCCTGGGACCTGGACGGTGCGCTGGACCTGTTCCTTTCCATGTGGACCTCCCGAACGGTCATGGCTGCCGTGGACCTGGGCGTTTTCGATCTGCTGGGCGGCGACGGATTGACCTTTGAAGACGCGCGGACGAGTTTGGAACTGCCCGACCGGCCGGCCCGAGCCCTCCTGGACACCTGCGTCTCGCTCGGCTTGCTGACTCGCGCAGAGGGAAAGCTCAAAAACACCCTGCTGGCCGATCGGTATTTCGCCTCAAAGGCGCCATTTTCGCTGCGCAACTACGCCTTGGACGAGCGATGGGGATGGCAGGCATGGGGCCGCCTGGAGGAGGCGTTGCGCACCGACCGGACGCCGATCCCCCAGCACGAAGGCGGCTACCGCGCGCCCACCGAGGACTTCTTGCTGGACTTCCTCCACGGCCAATCCACCTATGCGGGTCAATGGCTGGCCGCCAACGCCGATCTGACGGGAGTTTCGCGTCTTGCCGACATCGGCGGCGGGTCCGGCGCGATCTCAATCGAGTTGTGCCGCGCGCACCCCGCGCTTCGCAGCGTCGTCGCCGACATGCCCCAGGTGGCCGAGCGCGCGTCCGGCCACATCGCAGCCGCCGGCCTGTCGGATCGCATCGACACCTGGGGCGGCAATTTCTTCACCGATCCCCTGCCCGAAGGCATCGACGGCGCAGTGCTGTCACAGCTTCTGCACGACTTCAGCCCCGACAAATGCCGCCTGCTTCTGCGGCGCGTGGCCGACGCGTTGCCGCCGGGCGCGCCGCTGATTGTGCTGGAGATCATGCCGGACGAGCAAAGGACCGGTCCCGTGAACGCGGTGGTGTTCGCCGTCGCGATGATCATCTACACCGAAGGCGGGGACGCGCATACCGAGCCCCAGTATCGGGCGTGGCTTGAGGAGGCAGGTTTTGAAGACGTTCGCGTCACGCCGACCGGCGGCGCGATGGTGACGGCCCTGATTCAGGCTAGAAAGCGCTGAATCCGGTTCGTCAGCAGAATGCGTCGAACGTGTGGTAACAAACTTGGTCGAAGCCACCGGGAATCGCGGAATGCTGGACGCGCGCGGTGATCGAACCGGCGGTCTGTTGCCCGGCCGGGATGTCCAGGTAGGCTGAATCGTAGGACGCGAAACCCAGGGTGGGGTCGATCCGCCTGGTGAGCATGACCGATGTGTTGACAAAGCCGAGCCCGTTCAGCACCGCGGTGACCGAGGGCACCGACGCGCCCAGGTCGCGGCCGTAACGGACCGTGATCTCCGAGGAAGCCGGGAAGAGCAGGCGGCTGTCAAGGACCTCCCCGTCGGGCATGGCGATGCACGCGATGTGATTCACGTTGACGGCGCCCACCTTGGCAACACCGGCAACATCGGCGCGACTGAAGATCACGGTGTCGCTGTCGCAGTGCGACGCGTGCGAAGGAACCAACTGCAAGCCGATGGCCACCACGGCCAGGCAGCTACGGAGAAACTTCCGCATTTATCCCCCCTGGAGGACGAGAGCGGGCTTTCGAACCGGCACTCATGCGGTAGTTCGTCGTGGAATAGCCGTTTTCCTTCTTTCCGTGACTTGGCGTAACGGTTCGGGGTGGTCGTCCGTTATTGATGTGGGTGATTACCGCCTCGCCCGGAGGGGTCCGGACGGGGCGCTGGGAAGGAGAGGTATGGCAGGCGGAAGCGCGTTCGCGCTCGCCTCGTCGCTGGCCGCACAGGCCGCTGCGCGAGGCGTTCGCGCTCCGGTGGTGCTCACCGGAGCGGATGCTCGAGCATGGATTGTTCTCTCAAGCGGAGGGCCGTCGCGATCGGGCGATGCGTTGCTGCTGGACGAGTACGGCGAGCTGTGGTGGGGTCGCCCCAGCGGCCGGTCCGGCGCCCGAGTCACACGCGCGTGCTGGCCGGAAGAAGCGGGCCTTTGCGAAGAAGCCATCCGCGCCGCCGGGGAAACGATCATCGGCGCCATGGCTCGATAGCCGCTTGGTTCTTGAAGAAGTACTTCTAGAAGTACCCCAGCGCCGCCTTCGCGTCCTCGCTCATCATCTCGGGCGTCCAGGCGGGACGGAAGGTCATCTCCATGTCCACCGCGGTGACTCCGGGCAGGGATTCGACGATTTCGCGCACTTGGCTTTCGATCATCGGCCCCACCGGGCACCCCATCGAGGTGAGCGTGTAGAGAACCTTGACCCGACCGTCTTCGGCGACCTCCACGTTGTAGACCAGCCCAATGTCCACGATCGGCAGGCCGATCTCGGGATCGATGACCACCCGCATGGCCTCGGTGACCTGTTCCGGCGTCGGAATCGTCTCTGTGTCGCTCATGGCCTCATCGTACCTATTCCCCGGACGCGGCGGGAGCGTTCTTCGGCGGCTCTCCAGGGGCGTTAGCCTGGGGGTTCGGCAGGGATTTGGACCTACGCGGCGAATCTCTACCTCTTGCCCCTAATTCTTCGCCTGAGGAGACCAAAGATGACCCAACGAAGCCTTCGCTCCGCAGCAGTTGTACTCACCTGCCTCATGCTCGTCCTTCCGGTGGGCTCGGCATCGGCCACGAAGACCGCCGCGCCGATGAGCCCCGCGCTCATATCCTCCCTTGCAAGCGCCGGCGCCGCGGAGATCACGGCCTTCGTCACCTATCGTGACGCCGCTGCCGCGCAGAGGAGCCTCGCGACCCTTCGCGCCGGTGGACTTCGGGTCGTGGGGCAGCTGCGATCGATCAACGCAGTCGCCGTCCGCGGCACCGGGGCCCAGATCAGACGCCTCGCAAGCGACCCCACGGTCCAGTACCTCGACGGCGAGCAGCCGCTCGAATACTTTGGCGGCACCGGCATCTGGGCGACACGGGTGGGCTCGGTTCGCACGGCATCCGGCGGCGGTCCGTTCCGTGACGGCTCCGGTGCGATTCTTACCGGCACCGGCATCGGCGTCGGCATTGTCGATTCCGGCGTCGATGCGTCGCATCCCGACTTGATCTCTCGCGTCGCTACGAACGTGAAGATGGCAACCGGAACGAGCACGCCGCGGGGCACGAACACCGACAGCACCAGCGGGCACGGGACACACGTCTCGGGCATCGTCGCCGGCGACGGAACCGCATCGCAGGGTACGTTCACCGGCGTCGCACCCGGCTCGACGCTCCACGTTTTCGCCGCCGGCGAGGGACTGAACGTCCTGTTCGCATCGGCCGCACTCGACCGGATCTACACCCGGTACAACACCTTCTCGCCGCGAATCCGCGTCGTGAACAGCTCGTGGGGGAATCCTGCCGGCAGCGCCTACAACCCCGACGGCACGATCGAGAAGATCGTGAACAAGCTGGTCACCGACAAAGGTGTCCTCATGGTCTTCACGGCAGGAAACGCAGGCGGCACCGGCTCGAGCGACATGACGAGTAGCTACTGCAAGGATCCGACGCCCGGCGTCGTCTGCGTCGCGAACTATGACGACAACGAGTCTGGTGACCGTGACTTTGCTCTCGACGACACATCGAGTCGGGGCAAGAGTGGCACCGAGGCGACGTACCCCGACATTTCTGCGCCGGGCTCGTTCATCACCTCGACGTTCCAGCCCACGAGCGGCGCTCTGTACGGCAGCTTTGTCTCCCCCGAACCGGCGTGGGCGCCCTACTATGGAAACGCGGGCGGCACGTCGATGGCGGCGCCGCACACCGCCGGAATCGCTGCGCTGCTCCTGCAGGCACGTCCCGCCCTCACCCCGTCGCAGGTCGAGGACATCCTTCTGGACACCGCGCACAAGTTCACCGCAGGCGCTCCGTACGTCGCAGACCCACAGAACAGCGGCCAGACGACGTCATTCGACAAGGGATCCGGACTTATCGATGCGGTGGCTGCGCTGGGCGACCCTCGCGTCGCAGTTACGGGGGATGGCGCGGCATCGCCCGCGACGCTCGTCGCCGCAGACGGCGACGACTACCCAGGGTTCGGCGCAGCCGACATCGTGTCGGCCACGGCGGTCCCGGATGCAGCGGGCGTGACGTTCTCGATGACCGTCGCCGACGCGTCAGACCGTCCCAGCACCTTGCAGAGCATCGGCCTTCGCGTCCTTGGCAACTTTGCCGGACGCACGATTCGCTCGACCGTAAATCTTACGCCGGCCGGAAGCGTGGTTCCGACCGCGGCCGAGAGTCCCGACAACCCGGCGACGGCCGAGGCGACGTCGGCGACGATCGCCGGAAACACGATCACGTTCTTCGTGCCGTATGCGGAGCTGCGCGATCCGCCTGCAGGATCTGTCGCACACAACGTGTGGTTCGCGTCCTACGCCGCGGTGATCCAGGACCTGGCGCCAAGCCCGGCGGCCGTCGTACCACCGACGCCGGCGGATCTGCTTGTGCGCCCCCTGTACACGGCACCGTTCACGCTCGGCTAGCGGTAGCGTGGCAAACCGTCGCTATTTTGGCGAGGAAGAGACGAACGGGGGGTCGGTCACGACGCCGGCCCCCTGCTTGCCCCGGACGTCCACCGTCACCGCATCGCCGGCCTTGACGGCATCCGGCGCGACGTAAGCCATTGCGATGCCGGCCTTCAGCGTCGGCGAGAACGTCCCGCTGGTGCACTCCCCGATCGAACCTTTGCCGGTCAGGACGGCGCAGCCTCGACGCGGGATCACGCGATCGGTCATGGCGATCCCAACCAGCGTCTTGCGGGGAGCGCGTGCCTCAAGAGCCGCCCCGCCGGCAAAGTCGCGGTCCGTCTTGCGAACCGCCCACATCAGGCCGGCCTCCGCGGGCGTTGAGTCGCGATCGATGTCGTTTCCGTGCAGCGCGTAGCCCATCTCCAGCCGAAGCGTGTCGCGGGCCGCAAGTCCGCACGGGGTCACGCCGGCGTCCAGCAGCGCCTTCCACAGTCCGGGGGCGTCGCCGGGGCGGGCGAAGATCTCGTAGCCGTGCTCGCCCGTATAGCCGCTTCGCGCAATGCCGAATGGCTCGACGATGGTGCAGCGCATGTAGCCGAGCGCCGGGACGCCGGGATGCACCCGGTCCAAGATCTGTCGCGAACGGGGACCCTGCAGAGCCAGAATCGCGTCGTCGTTGGCTTGGATATCCAGCTCTTCGGCGCCGGGCGTGGCGCGCAGGCGCCGCTCGACCTCGTCGACGTTGGATGCGTTCGGCACGACAAACAGCGTGCCGCCGATCGCGTAGACGATCATGTCGTCGACGATCCCGGCGTCGTCGTCCAGCATCAGGGTGTAGCGGGCGCGGCCTTCTTCCAGGTCTGCGAACCGGTTGGTCAAGGCCAGCTCCAGCAACGCGCGCCCCGCCGCGCCGTCCCCGGTGATCAGGATCTTGCCCAGATGCGAGACGTCGAACACGCCGCATCCTGCGCGCACGGCCGTGTGC
>JBKKBA010000213.1:0-2715 GCA_046714275.1 Actinomycetota bacterium | reverse complement strand
CGCGCGCCCTCTGAGCGCGACGCGTCGGCAAGCCGGTCGCCTTCGCGATGGATCTCGCCGATCACCTCGTGAGCGGTTGCGGCGCGGACCCCGACGGCTGCCAGGTCCTGCATGTTGTAGTGATGGGTTTCGTCGCTGGTCGTCGCCAGTGCATCGACGATCGCGGTGACGTCGTAGTCCAAGCCGATCGCGTCATACATCGTCGCCCGCGGGCAGTTGGGCAAGTTCTCGCCGATCACAGCGATGCGGGTGACGTTGACGCGCCGCAACAGCAGATCCAGCTCGGTGAAGGCGAAGGCGCTGAAACGCTGCTTCACCACGACCGGCTCACCCGGCTCGGGAGTCAGCCGGTCGATGATCTGGGCCCCCCAGGTTCCCTCCACCAGAAATCCGGGGCTGTTCTGGAAGTAGGCCACACGGAAACGCTCGACGTCCCACGTGTCGCGGCGGTAGGACCGGACGACGTGAATGACCGGCGCGCCGGCCGAACGGAACGCGTCCAGAACGGCACCCATAAGGGATAGCTTGTGAGCCGCATCGGGAAGGAACGCGCGCCCATCGGGGTGCGCGAAGTCGTTCTGCATGTCGATAACCAGCAGGGCCGTCTTCGCCATCTTGTCCGCCTTCCTAACTCTTTATCCGGTTTCGGTGCTTGGGTTCCCATTCTGAAGCCTGAGAAACAAAAAACCTCTCGAACCCGAGAGGTGTGAGCGCCACGCCCCGTGGGCGCACGCGCTCAACGAAGAACTACGACGCCGCTTGTCGAAATGATTCCCCGCCTTTGCATGGCCGGATTATCTCCGCGAGCCGGTAAGGGTGTCAAGGCAGCCGGCCCAATAGTGCCCGCGGTAGACTTGGGCGAGGCGCCGACCTTCTGACGCCTGGGCTTCTGAGCGCCTGGGCTTCTGAACGCCTGGGCATCTGAGCGCCCGAGCCGTCGGAGTGAGAGTGGGGGAACTCGTGAAAAAGACATTCGCGGCGCTGCTCGTGCTTGCGGTCGCATTTCCCGCGGGCGCGACGTCCGCCGGGCGAACCGGATGCGTCGCCTGGCGCTATGCGAACGAGTGTCGCTACGTTGCGTCCGACCGCGGCGCATTCGCCGCTGCCTGGCAAGGCATGTGGCAGGTTCTGGTCCTTCGCGACGGAGTGACCGTCGCGAACTACGCCGGGGAAGACTATGGGTTCGGCTACCTGGAGACGCAGCCGGGCGACGTGGTGGTGGTGCGCGCGAAGCTGCCGCCGGGATGTCCCGACAAGCCCGTTCCGCGAGAGCCGGCCTGCCAAGAGCCGGGTGCCGCAATCGCCGCCGACGTCTTTCTGCGCTGAGTGGCGTGCCCGACGTACCAGGAGGCTTCCGATCGACAACCCACTTTCGCACGCACGGATCGGTCTGGTCGGCTCGGGCGAATTCACGCCTTCGATGGCCGACATCGACCGAGACATCTTGCAGGCCATCGGATCCAGACCGCGGGTCGTGATCTTGCCGACCGCCGCGGCCGGCGAGGACCCGGAAGACTGGGCCTACCGCGGCGTCGAGCACTTCGCGCGACTGGGTGCACAGAGCGTCGGGCTGATGGTACTGGATCGCATCGGCGCCGAGGATCCCACGCACGTCGCAGAGGTGGCCCGCGCCGATCTCATCTACTTCTCGGGCGGCAAACCCGCGCGGCTGATGGGAGCGGTCGAGGCATCACCGCTGTTCGAAGCGATTCTGCGCGCGCGAGCCAACGGCGCCTGGATCGTCGGCGCGTCGGCCGGGGCGATGGTTCTGGGTGACTGGACGCTGGTCCACACGGCAGAGGACCCCGACGGAACGCCGACGATCTGGACGATCGGTTTGGGGATGCTGCAGGGAATGGCGGTCGTGCCGCACTACGACATCTGGCTGGAAGGAGCGTCGCTGGCCGCTGAGGTGGCGCCGCAATGCACCGTGTTCGGCGTGGACGAAGAAACCGCGCTGCTGCTGGACGAAACCGAGGCGCACGTGCGTGGGCGGGGCGGTGTTGTCGTGTGGGGCACCGAAACAGCGAAGCGCTACGGCGACGGGTCGCGCTTGTCCATCGAACCGTCGGACCGCGGACCGGTCATCGGACCCATAGCGCCGACGTAGATCCCCAGCCTCAGGCCTCAGCGCGATGCGCAGGCGATCAAGCCGGTGCCGCCGCCGCGTCCGATGCACAGCAGCGGAGTGCCGCGCGCCAGCGTGATTCCGCCCTTCAACGCGACGCACGCCGCAACCGGTCCGCGAGGCACCGGGGGGACGAAGACACCGTTGTTGGCGCAACCGGCGATGCGCACGGTGGGATCGGACGCCAGCACGATGTCTACGATGGCCTGGGGTCCGGTGGTCAACGACATCAAACCGATCGCCTCAAGGCGGCGCGTCTGAAGCGTGAACGGGCACGAGACCTCGATCGCCGACGGCGAGCGTTGGGTGAAGCAGGCGCCGGGCACGGTGGTTGCCGGGGCGGTGACGGGCGCGAGTCCGGTCAACATCAACGCGGCGGCGATGACGACGAAACGTCGGATGGCTCCCATGACCGGGAGTATATGCCGTTTGTTTCGCTTGGTGAAGGTTTATCCGCAAACGGCGCCGCGGGATGCCGTGGAAACCATGCGCGCGTATTTCCCCAACACGCCGGTGGTGTAACGGGGCGTGGGCGGCGACCACGCTCCGCGGCGAGACTCAAGGTCGGCGCGAACATCGATGCGGCG
>JBKKBA010000212.1:0-2946 GCA_046714275.1 Actinomycetota bacterium | reverse complement strand
CGCTGGTTCGCCTCCCCTTGCGTGGCCGCCGGCGCCAGCCACGACCCCGTGGCCCAGCGTTGCCAGCCGAACAGCAAGCCCGCACCGAAGTCCAGCGGGAGCGCCGACAATCCGTACGCAGGGTAATGCATCAGCGAGAACACCACGGCAGCGCCGACGACCGCGGCGATCGCCCCGAAGCGCTGTAGCCGGCCATAAACCAGCCGCCGGAAATAGGCCTCTTCCGCGACCGCGGCCGCCAGGCCCAGCGCGATCGCGATCATGCGGGAGTCGGGCAGGGTCACGGGATGCGACAGCAACCGCACGGTGACGATCGCCGCCGCGCCCGTCGCGATAGCCACGACCGGGGAAACCCTCATCTGCCGGTCGCCGCCGTCCGCCGGGCCGATCGAAACGATCAGCAATGCGCCGTAGATCGCGGCCAGCGCAATCGGGGCCGTGTAGGGGTCCAGGGCCGAGTACGGCCTCACGGCAAACAATGCGATGCCGGCCGCGACGGCAACCCACGCAGGCCACGCCGGCCACGCCGGTCGGATCGCGGTCCGGTCGGTCGGAAGGCTCAGCGCGTCGAGAGCCATGCCTCGAAGTCCTGTCGCAGCGTGTCGGCGCCGCGCGGCGGCTCCTTGGGGTCCAGCCACGACGCGCGCTTGTCATCGGATTCCAGCACGACCCATTCATATCCATAGGTGCGGGGTCCTGCCCAGAAGGGGGGGATCCAGGTTTCACTCTTCAACTCGGCAACGGCTGCGTAGCCGAACCGGGCCCGGCCTTGCCAGAATTCCTCGACATCGTGGATCGGTGAGCCCGCCGTGCGGCGGCGCACCTCGTCGATCCGAGAGTACTCGCCGATCCAACAGATCTTTACCTTGGCCTTACCGACCAGCAGCCCACCGTGAAGCTGGATCCAGACCACGTCGTCTTCGAAGGCGCCGTTCTTGTGCGCGGGGCCTTTGCGGTCGCGCGACTCAACTGCGTAGCCCAAGCGCGGTGCACCCTTCGCTCCGGTGAGATGCTCCAGCTTGCGGATGCACACGTGATCCACGGTTAGGTTCCCTCGTGGGGCTGAGGCTCCGGGTGCGCGGGGCCGCGCATCTTCAGCACCCGCGCCGGCACGCCGCCGGCAACGGCAAGTGGCGGCAGATCACGGTTGACCAGCGCGTGGCTGGCGACCACACAGCCGTCCCCGATCGTCACACCGCGAAGCACCGTCGTCTTCTCCCCCATCCAGCAGTCGGCGCCGATGCGAACCGGGGACTTGACGATGCCTTGCTTCCGGATCGGAGTGGACAGATCGTCGAAGCGGTGATCGAAGTCGCAGATGTAGATCCAGTCGGCCAGCAGCGTGTTGCGCCCGATCGCGATGTCCATGTAGCAGTTGATCGTGTTCTTGCGCCCGAACACGCACTTGTCCCCGATGGTCAGGTTCCCTTCGTGGCAGCGGATCGCGTTGCCGTGCCCGATCCAGACCCAGCGGCCGATGCGAAGGCGCCCGTACCCCTTGCGCGCATAGACCTCGGCGCCGCGCTCCAGAAAGAAGAAGCCGTCGGTCAGGATGTGCGGGTTACGGATCTTGAACCATACGAAGCGCAGCGCCATCGCGACGTACTTCCGCGTGTACAGCCGGTTCCTTTTGATGAATCGCAGCGTTCGCGCGATGCGCCGGTGCAGCGCACCGCCCACGGGCGTGGCGCCCTCCGCGGGAAGCCGCCGCGACAGAGCCTGCGCGTCGAACGGCTCGATGGTGTCCATACCGCCAGGAGTTTACCGACCCGCCGCCCACCGGACCGCTCGGCCCACATCTTCAGTCACGACCGATCGGCCTTTTGGGCGCCCAGCAGAATGTTGTAGAACAGCGGCTTCGGAATGATTCGGCGCATGAGGACCTCATCGACTCGATACCAAGCCATATATGAGCGGTAGGCGAACCAGGGCCAGTTCTTGCCCAGCTTCTCCGGCGCGACCATGGCCTCGATGGTGCGGTTGCTCCACCCCAGCATGCCCGACAGAAACTCTTCGGTCCGTACCCGAACACCCTCAAAGCCGGCCTGCTTCAGCCACGCCTGCACCATGTGGGGATGGAACTCGTGCAGATCGACATGCGCTTCCAGCGCCGCCTCGGGCGGCGCGTCCAGATGGGGATCATCCTTGCGCAGCAGATCCGGCCAGACCTTGGCCAGCGTCTTGACGGCACCGGCCGTGCCGCGACGGGCGACGTGGAAGACCAGTTGGAACCCCAGTCGCGTCGGCTCGCCGGCGATCACCAGGCGGCCCCCGGGCTTGAGGACGCGGAAGCATTCGCGGAGCGCCCCCGGCACGTCGGGCAGGTGGTGCAGCACCGCGTGCCCAACGACCAGGTCGAACGATTCGTCGGGGAAGGGCAGCCCTTCGGCATCGGCCGCCTTGCCGATCAGATCGGTCAGACCGACGCGCTCGGCGTTGCGGCGGCACGCTTCGACCATGCCCGGTGAGATGTCGGTCGCGTACGCGCGCTCGACAAGCCCCGCTTGCCACAGGTTCACGATAAAGAACCCGGTTCCGCAGCCTATCTCCAGCACGTCTTCGTACTTGCGAACCGGCGCTACCTTGGCGAACTTCTCACGCGCGTAGTCGATGCAGCGCTGATCGAACGAGATCGACCAGCGATCGTCGTAGTTGGCCGCTTCCCAGTCGTGATAAAGGACGTTCGCGGTCTTCGCGTCCAGCGTCAAGGGATCGATGGCGGTCAACGGCCGACGAACTCCGCCTTGCCGGGACCCTTCTCGACGAACGAGGTCATCCCGATCTTTTGATCTTCGGTAGAGAACAGGTTCACAAACAGCTCCCGCTCGATAAGAAGACCGTTCTGCAGGTCGGTCTGCAAACCGCGGTTGATCGCGATCTTCGCGGCGCGGATGGCGACCGTCGGGCCGTTCGCGTAGCGCTCGGCCATCTCGGTCGCCGTGGGAA
>JBKKBA010000211.1:0-4382 GCA_046714275.1 Actinomycetota bacterium | reverse complement strand
GCGTCGCCACGCCCCAAATGCCGCCCGGCCGCGTGCGCAGCCCCGCAGCCATCATCTGGCGCCCGCCGTACGGCTCGATCCAGCGCTGATACATCAGGCTGCGCGACGGGTCGCCGCCGGTCTCGTTGTGCAGCGTCGTCGCGCCGCGCTCGGAGCGCGCAACGTCGGCAAGCTTGACGAAGTCGTCTTCGAAGTACTCGTCGGCGAGCATCTGGTGCTCCAGCTCGGGCATCTGCTCGTTGTAGTGGCTGGTCACCAGCAGCGACGCGGGGTCGAGCGTGAACCAGCAGGTTCCGCCCTCGTGCGGTATCGCAGGCTGGATCACCGCGCTTGCTTCGCGCCAGAACGACACCAGGTCCAGGCCGCGTGCGGCGATCTCTGTGATCCGCTCCGCGGCGCGCTCTTTGCTCGGTGCGCCCACGCAGACAACCTACCGCTTTGGCGCGCCTGACGGGAATACCACCTTTCTGGGATGGGCGAAGGGGTTCCCGCGCCGTACCGTGGCGGGCATGGGACCGGGAGGGCGAACACCAGAGGAGCTCGAGTCCATGCTCGAGGACGCGTTCATCATGCGCGACGCGAACTCGCTCACCGCGCTCTTCCAGGAGGGAGCCGTCCTCCGCTGCGGCATACGCGAGGCGCGCGGGCCGGACGAGATCGCCTCGGTCGTCGCGGCCCTGTGGGAGAGGGATGCGCATTTCGTGGCCGACGTCCGTCGCGTCGTCCAGGCCGGCGACACCGCGCTCATCTTTGGGCGCGGGACCCATGTGCTGAATAGGACGAACGGCGGATCGTGGCGATACGTCATTTCGGTGTTGGAATCGGTACCTACAGAAGGAGGAGAATCACATGCTTGAGCCGTACATGGTGGGCGAAGACATCTACGTGCTCCCGACCCACGTCCCGATCCCGGGCGCGGGATACCTTCCGATCAACGCGTTCGTCGTGCTGGCGGAGGAGCCGGTGCTGATCGACTCGGGGCTGGGGATCGAGACGCCGGAGTTCGTCGCGGCGCTGGAGTCGATCATCTCGCCGTCGGATCTGCGCTGGATCTGGCTCACGCACGACGACGCCGATCACACCGGGAGCATCCAGACGGTGACCGAGCTGGCGCCGAACGCGCGGCTCGCCATGCACGCATTCGCTGCGATGCGGATGAGCACGTGGTGGCCGGTCCCGCTGCAGCGCGTGTACGCGATCAGGCCGGGCGACGAACTCAACGTCGGCGATCGAACGCTGCGCGCGATCGCGCCGCCCGTCTTCGACAACCCGATGTCGACCGGCGTCTTCGATGAGTCGAACGGCACGCTGTTCTCCGTGGATGCGTTCGGCGCGTTCATCCCAGAACTCACCCAGAACGCCGACGAGATCCCGCCGGATGTGCTGGCGCAGGGGATGGTCGGCTGGGGCGTCGCGGACTCGCCGTGGACGCAGCTGGTGGATGACAAGAAGTTCTCGGCGGCGTTGGACGGGCTTCGCCGACTCCAGCCGAACCGAATCCTGTCGTCACACTTGCCGGCGGCCGGGGCGAACATCGACCGGTTCCTCGACATCGTGCGTTCTCTGCCGCAGGTCGAGCATGAACTCCCGCCCGACCATGTGGCCTTTAGCGAGATGTTGGCGATGATGAGCGGCGCGCCACCGGCCTGATCACACGTTGGCACGCAGCTGTTTCCCTTTTGGCTTCGACTTCGGGGACTGGATCGAGGATTCTCCGACCTGGATTGAGTCAGGCTGGGTCACCGTGGATCACAAGGATCACGGACGCCGGCCAGAATCATGCAAGCCCGAGCGCCTAACGGCCTGCCCGGCAGTTCGCCACATGGAGGTACTGCCGACACTCCTCGTCTGTGAGTTCGCGGGTAACGCGGTCACGCGCCAGACGACGAAGCTCGTCGATCGGAAGCAGGTGAAGGGCGACGGTCCCGTCGCCGCTCGCGGTGGCGAGCAGCCGGCCGTCGGGACTGAACGTCACTGTATGAACGATGCGAGAGTGTCCGAACAGCGTCAATACCTCGCGTCCGGTCGTTGCGTTCCACAGCTTGGCGGTGCCGTCGGTGCTCGACGTGGCGACAAGCAGCCCGTCGGAACTCATCGATACGCCGAGGACCCCGCCGCTGTGTCCGCGCAGAGTCGCGAGCTCCCGACGCGAGGCGAGGTCCCAGATCTTAGCCGTGCCGTCCCCGCTCGCCGTGACCACGCGTCCGCCTGGTCCGAACGCAATTGTCTGGATGTAATGGGTGACGCATGATCACATTTGCGATCTCACGCAAACGACTTCACAACGTCATGGAACCGAACGGCAACCGCCGCAGGCGAGATGAAGAACTTGCTGGTAGCGAAGTACGGGCAAAGAAATGCCCAAGCGCTACGTTCGTTAGGCGAGTCGGCGTGATCGGCCGGGAGTGATGTCCTTGAAGCCGCAGTCGTTTACGGGCTCTGCGTCACCATGCAGGACTGCTGGGTCGAGATCGAGCCCGTTCGGCCATACCACCGTTCGCGCCTCGGGATCCACAGTGACCTGAGCGAAGTAGTCGGCATCGCTGAGCGGCGCGAGGAGGGACCCCGCCGCACTTGTCGGCTCGAATTGCAGCTCACGCACGACGCCGTCATCGAAGCGGACCCGTATGACATGCTGACGTGGAACCTCTACCGAGGCGACGACCGGAAGACGCGCGCGTTTCTTCATGGCAACGGCTCGATTGTACCCGGCGGCTCTCCGGAAGACGCTGCCGCCCGAGCTGCCTCCAGGTCAGCTGAATGTTCCCGGTGCCAGGTGCGGACCAGCCGCAATGCTCGCGTGGGAAGGCTCCCTTCCCTGATGGTGCCGTCCGATATGACGATCAACGCGACGTGATCACCGTATACGGCATGGTAGTGAGGCGGTCCGTGGTCGCGGACGTACATGTAGATGACGATGCCGTAGAAGGCGCTGAGGCGAGGCACGGCTGAACTGTGGCCCTTTTACGGCCTGGGCGGCCAGCCAGACCCCTCCAACGCATGCCGGATCGCGGCCTTCCTCGGCTGCGGCGCGTAGTGGTAATCACCGAGAGATCGGTATGTCTCCAATTCGTCGGTGATGAACAGATAGCGTCGGGTGAGCTCATGTTTGTAATGGTGCAGTCGTTGGTCGTCGAGTTCCATCCAGCCCATGTGCATGAACGCCGCGCACTCGTCGAGAGGCATAAGCGCTTCGAGGGGACGCCACTCGGCAGCGCCATCCCCGTGGAATGAGTCGACAATCATTCCCGCGACGCTAGAACGCGAACGTCGCATGGTCCATTCTCGGAAGTTCGGGCAGAACGACGTGAACGTCGCGAATCGGAGTGCAACTACTCGGCAAGACTGCGATCGGCGAGGACTCGATCGATCCACGCCTTTCCGACGTCGCGGCTGGTGTAGATCTCGATCGACGCCTAATAATTAAAAAAATCTCGCTTCGCGTCGGTGGTAGCGAGTGCGAGTCCCACATGTGCCACCGTATCGGCTTCGTCGAACGGAAGACCGTACTGCCGGAAGATTCTTACCGCGTCGGTGAACAATGATCCGTTGCGCCTATACGGAGCGCTCTGATCATCCGTCCTTCCATGACTAGGCTAAAGCCTAGCACGCCGAATGAACTGTGTCCCGACGAACAGCGCGCGGTTGAGTCTCTCAGTACCCGGGTCAGCTGCCAATCACCAATCCTCTAGCCGAAGTGGATGTTCGCCCGGTGGTACGTCCCGTCATCCAGCTTCAGGATGAACTGCCGGCACGTGTTCTTCCAGGTCGTCGGTGTCTTCCACGCGTAGGAGTACCGTCCCCCCGGCGACTTCGCGAACATCAACGGCTGCTTCGTCGCCGCCTCCGTCTGCGTCCCCACGGTCTGCTCACCAAAGGCATCGCACGCCACGTCGACCGACTGCGGATACCCGGATGGGATCACGTTGAGGCCTTGGTTGCCCGCCAGACTGAACGCGACGGTCAGCACCTGGCCCGCGGCCGCTTCGGTGAGCGCCGGCGCGTTGCGGACCGGTTCGAAGAAACCAGTGAAGTCGTAGATGACGTTGAAAGTGCACGTCTGGGTGGTGGTGTGCCCGACGTTGTCGGCCGCGGTGGCCTGAACGCTCTTCTGCCCGATGGTGGAGGTGTCAAGCGAGATCGAGCCCGAGTTCGCGGTCGCCAGGCCCGAGGACGGGTCCGATGCGCTCCAGCTCACCGACGCCGTTTGATGGAGCAGAACGGTCGAGGGGCAGTCGGCGAACATGACGGTCGGATCTTCGGCGTCTACGTTCACGCCGATGCTGCCGTTGACGGACACGTTGCCCGCGGCGTCGGTCGCGTTTCCGTTGACCCAATGGTTCCCGCTTGTGTTTCGCGTCTGCGACGGCGTGACCGAGACG
>JBKKBA010000210.1:0-2703 GCA_046714275.1 Actinomycetota bacterium | reverse complement strand
ATCGTGCACGGCGTGGTGCAGTTCGCCGACGGTTCTTCGATCCTTCAAGCATCGGTCCCCGATATGCGATTGCCGTTGCAGATTGCCCTGTCGTGGCCCGAGCGGCTGGACGGCGGCGCCGAGCCCCTGGACTGGCCCTCGCTGGAGGCGCTCCAGTTCGAGCCACTGGACACCACAACGTTTCGCGCGCCGGGACTGGCGTTCCAGGCGGCGCGTCTGGGCAGCACGTATCCGGCCGTGCTCAACGCAGCCAACGAAGAAGCCGTCGAGGCGTTTCTGGAGACGCGGCTGCCTTTCCCGGGTATCGTGCGCGTGGTCGAGACCGTCCTTGAGCGGCACTCGGCGCCGGCGAACATGACTCTAGACACCGTGCTCGACGCCGAAGCGTGGGCGCGAGCCGAGGCAAGGACGGTCATAGGTTGAACCAATTGTTCTTTGTCATCCTGATGCTGGTGGCCATCGGCCTGCACGAGTTCGGTCACTTTGCCACCGCCAAGATGTTCGGCATCAAGGTCGAGAAGTTCTTCATCGGCTTTGGGCCCAAGATCTGGTCGGTGCGGCGCGGCGAGACCGAGTACGGGTTCAACTGGATTCCCGCCGGCGGCTACGTCCGCATCGCCGGCATGAACCCCTTCGAGGAGATCAGTCCCGAGGATCGCGCGCGTACGTTCAAGGCGAAGAAGCCGTGGCAGCGCGCCATCGTGCTCGTCGCCGGCTCGACCATGCATTTCATCATCGCTTTCGTTGTGCTGGCGGGGCTGCTCATGACCGCGGGCGTCAAGGACGGGCCCGCGACGACCACCGTTGAGGTGGTCTCTCCCGGTACGCCGGCCGCAGCGTCCGGGCTGAAGCCGGGAGATCGCGTCTTGGCGGTGGACGATCGCACGGCCGTTGACTGGAAGGAAGTGCGCGAATACATCCGCACGAATGCCGGGCGTCAGATCACGTTCCTGGTCTTGCGGGATGGGGCCGAGATTCGAGTGAGCGCGACGCCGGCGGTCACCAATCCGGAAGGGGAGAAGGTTGGGTTCTTGGGGGTTTCGCCGTTCGTAGAAACGATCAAGCGATCGCCGCCCATTGCCGTGTGGCACTCCCTAGAGTTCATCGGAACGGCATCGTGGGAGAGCCTGAAGGCGCTGAAAAAGATCGTATCGATCTCGACCATGAAGCATTTGTTCCAGGTCGTGTCTGGGAAGGAGCAGCGGACGATTGAGGACCCTGCATCCGTCGTGGGCATCACCCGCTTCGCCGGAAGCGTCGGGTTCACCGGCCTGATGTATCTGTTCGTCGGCTTCAACATCTTCGTCGGCGTCGCCAACCTGCTTCCCTTGCCGCCGCTGGATGGGGGGCATCTGGCGGTTCTGGCTTACGAGAAGTTGACGGGGCGGGACGTTGACATGCGCAAGCTGATTCCGGTGACGGCAGTCGTCATCGCCGTGTTCGTCGGGCTGTTCCTGATCTCGTTGTACCTAGACATCGTCAATCCTCTGCCGCCACTGCCGGGTTAGCGCATCTGGGTCCAGGGAGATCGTGCTGATTCCGTTGCGGCGAAGAACACGCCGCTCCCGGCGCCGTTAGACTCAACCGTGATGATCCAGAGACGGCGATCCCGGCGAATTTCGGTCGGCTCGGTTGCGGTCGGCGGCGATGCCCCGATCAGCGTGCAGTCGATGACGATCACCAAGACGGCCGACTACAACTCCACGTTGCAGCAGATTGCCGAGCTGGCAACGGCCGGCTGTGACATCGTGCGCGTCGCCGTCCCCGATCGCGACGACGCCGAAGCCCTGGACAAGATCGCCTCGCACAGCACGATCCCCGTCATCGCCGACATTCACTTCCAGTGGAAGTACGCGATCATGGCCCTGGAGGCCGGTTGCCACGGGATCCGCATCAATCCCGGCAACGTCAAGAAGCACGACAAAGTGGCGCTGATCGGACGCGAGGCACAAGCGCGCGGCGTGCCGATCCGGATCGGTGTCAACGCCGGCTCCCTTGAGGACGTGATCCTGGCCAGGCACGGCGGGCCGACGCCGGCCGCGATGGTCGAGAGCGCTCTGAACGAGGTGAAGCTTCTGGAGGATGTCGGCTTCGGCGACATCAAGATCTCGGTGAAGCACAACGACCCTTGGACGATGATCCAGGCGTATCGCGCCCTGGCGAAGGAGTGCGACTATCCGCTGCACCTGGGGGTGACCGAAGCCGGAACCCCGGCGCGCGGGATCTACAAGACCGCGATCGGCATTGGAACGCTGCTGGCGGAGGGGATCGGCGACACCATTCGCGTGTCGCTGACGGCGCCCCCGGTTGAAGAGGTCAAGGCGGGTTTCGCGATCCTTGAGACGCTGGGTCTTCGTGAGCGCGGTGTAGACCTGGTTGCCTGCCCGTCGTGCGGTCGCGCGGAGGTAGATGTGTACGCGCTTGCCGGCGAAGTCGAAAAGCGGATGGGCGAGATCGACGTGCCCATGCGCATCGCCGTGATGGGGTGCGTGGTCAACGGCCCCGGCGAAGCACGCGAAGCCGATGTCGGGGTCGCCGCCGGGAAGGGGAAGGGCCAGATCTTCGTTCGAGGAGAGGTCGTGCGCACGGTCTCGGAAGAGTCGATCGTGGACGAGCTGTTTCTCGAAGCGCACAAGCTGGCCGACCAGATCCGCGCCGAGCGGGGCGAGGGAGTCGCGGCCGTCGTCAGCGTCGCGCCTCAGC
>JBKKBA010000209.1:0-6437 GCA_046714275.1 Actinomycetota bacterium | reverse complement strand
GATTGTGCGTTTGTGCAGGAAAGCTCCTCATCGGTGCCGGCAATCTCACCTTGCCTTGGCTCCCTTCCGGCGCTCTGAGCAGCGCTTTTTGCCGGGTCCTTGCCGAATGCTAAGATTCGGGGGACCTCGGGCCCGGGCAGAACAGGGCCGGCGCGGGGCCGGAGCCTGGCACCGCGAGGCACCGAACCACTCGACATGACCTCCCCGGAGACGGGACTACTTCCCTGATGTTTGGACGCTCGCTTCAATTCCTCGGCCGCGACATGGCCGTCGATCTTGGGACCGCGAACACGCTGGTCTATGTGCGTGGCCGCGGCATTGTGCTGAACGAACCCTCGGTCGTGGCCATCAACTCCAAGACCGGCGCGATCCTGGCGGTTGGGACCGAGGCGAAACGGATGATGGGCCGCACGCCCAGCCACATCACGGTCGTGCGTCCCTTGAAGGACGGGGTGATCGCAGACTTCGAAGTGACGGAGAAGATGCTCCGCTACTTCATCCAGAAGGTGCACAAGCGACGCTGGCTTGCCAAGCCAAGGTGCGTGATCTGCGTGCCCAGCGGGATCACCGGCGTCAAGCAGCGAGCGGTGGAAGAGGCGACCGTCCGGGCCGGTGCCCGGAGCGCCTACATCATTGAAGAGCCGATGGCCGCAGCGATCGGGGCGGGGTTGCCGATCCACGAGCCGGTCGGCAACGTGATCGTCGATATCGGTGGCGGGACGACGGAGGTGGCCGTCATCTCGCTGGGAGGTTTCGTGACGAGCGCATCGATCCGCATCGGAGGCGACGAGCTGGACGAGGCGATCGTGAACGGTATCAAGAAGGAGTACTCGCTTCTGGTCGGGCTGCAAACGGCCGAGGAGATCAAGAAGACGATCGGGTCGGCGTTTCCGATGCCCGACGAGCCGCACGCGGAGATCCGCGGGCGCGACCTGGTCACGGGACTGCCGAAGACGATCATCGTGGCGGCCGAGGAGATCCGGAGAGCGATCGAGGAACCGGTGAACCAGATCGTCGACGCGGTGAAGAACACGCTGGAGAAAACCCCACAGGACCTTGCCGACGACATCATCGACAAGGGGATCGTCCTGACGGGGGGCGGTGCGCTGCTGAAGGGGCTGGACGAGCGGCTGCGCCACGAGACGGGAATGCCGATCCATATCGCCGAGAACCCGCTGAACTGCGTGGCGATTGGGTCGGGAAAATGCCTGGAGGAGTTTGAGGCGCTCAAGCGCGTCCTCATCTCCACATCCCGGCATTAATCGAGAAGACGTCAGGCTCGCGCCGTCGAACCAGGCAGCGCGGCCGGGCCGGAAGGCTTGAACAGAAGCCGCCGGCCCGCATGGAAGGAGGCTTGTGGGGCTCGCGCCGGTGGCGCGGCCCCGGACGATGCTGAGGATGACCGAGCGCACCCGCCGGGTGCGAGTGCTGCTGCTGGTGCTGGTGCTGGCGTCGATCGCACTGATTACGATCGACTTTCGCAGCGACGGCGACGGCCCCCTGACCAAGATTGGCGATGCCATGGCGTCGGTTCTGGGCCCGCTGCAGGACGGTATCGCCCGGATCACGCGACCGCTGGGCAACTTCTTTTCCGGATTCGGCCAGGTGGGATCGCTGAAGGGACGTATTCGCGCCCTGGAGCTGCAGTCGGCCTCGCTGGAGCTTGATCAGGGTCGCGTGCTGGATGCCCTTCGCGAGAACGAGCGCCTGCGGGAGCTCTTGGGCATCCGAAACCGGCTCAATCTGAAGACCCGAGCGGCGGAAGTCATCGGTCGTGATCCTTCGAACCTGGAAGAGGCGATCATCATCGACCTGGGGACCTCCGACGGGGTCCGCAAGAACATGCCGGTCGTCACCGGCGAGGGTCTGGTCGGCCGGGTCATCAGCACCACCTCCGGCACGGCGAAGGTCCTTCTGGTATCGGACCCGGGATCCGTCATCGCGGTTCGGCTGGCCGTTTCGGGCGAGGTGGGCCGGCTGTCGGGGGGCGGCCGGCGCGACATGACGCTGGATCTGCTGAATCCAAATGCCGTCGTGACCGCTGAGGACCAGGTCGTGACCAGTGGCGAGTCCAGCATCTTTCCCTCCGGGGTCGTCGTCGGGACGATCTCCCGCGTCGATGCCGCGGGCGGCAATGTCACTCGCCGCGCCTTTGTCAAGGCCGCCGTTGACTTCGACGCCCTGGACTTCGTGCTGGTCGTCACCGACCCCGAAGCGTCCAGCCGGCCGGACCCAACGCCTTCGCCGTCGCCGTCACCCTCGCAGGCCGCCGGATCGTCACCGTCGCCGTCACCGTCGCCTTCGGCCGGCGCTTCGGCCCACGCTTCGGCCCGGCCCACGGGGTCGGCCAAGCCCAGCCCGGGGGCATCCCGATGATCTGGCGCCGGACGTTGCTGCTGGGCATGGTCGTTGTGACCGGATTGCTTCTGGAGACGACGATTCTTGGCTCGCGCACGCTGGGCGGTACTCAGCCCGAGCTGGTCCTGCTGGTGGTGGTGGCCCTGGGGATGGAGGAAGGTGCCGCGGCCGGTGCCATCGCCGGATTCTTCGGCGGACTGGCGAGCGACCTGCTGCTGAGCTTGCCGGCGGGAATGTCGTCGCTGGTCTTCACGGTGATCGGCTACTCGGCCGGCGCGCTTCGCGAGCACTACGAAACAACCACGGCATGGTTGAAGATCGTCGTCGCCGGCATCATGACCGGAGCCGGCGTGCTGGCGTACGGGGCCGTAGCCGTTCTGTTCGGTATCGACGGGATCGCTCCGCTGGACTTGGCGCGGCACGCAGGGCTGGCGGCGCTGTATTCGATGCTGCTGGCGCCCTTTGTCGTGCCGGCCGTTCGCCGTCTGGCCGGGCGTCTGCGGCCGCGGAAGGTGGTGCGGCTGTGAACCGGACCTTCGGCGGCGACGACCGCATCCGGATCCGGGTCTCGGCGCTGGGTCTGATCATGCTGGCGCTGCTTTCGATTCTGGCTTCGCGACTGTGGTTCCTTCAGATCCTTGCCGGCGGCGACTATGCCAGGGCCGCCACGGCGAACCGCGTCCGGCTGGTCGCGGTCCCCGCTCCCCGCGGCAAGATCCTGGACCGCAACGGCCGCGTCATGGTCGGCACCCGCTCGTCGCTGACGGTCGGGATCCGTCGAACCGATCTGCGCAACTCCGATGTCGTGCTGCCGAAGCTGGCCAAGCTGCTGGGTATCACGGTGGCCGACATCGACAAACGGCTGAACGACAAGCGGGTCTCGCCCTACAAACCCGTGCTGATCGCCGAAGACGTTAAGCGTGAGATCTGGCTGCTGTTGAACGAGCAAGGCGACGACTTCCCCGGCGTCGAGACCGACGTGCAGCCGATCCGTCTGTATCCCGAGGGAGGGATTGCCGCGCACGTGATCGGCTATGTGGGGGAGATCACCCAGTCCGAGCTGGAGAAGCGTCGCGCCGACGGCTACCGGCTGGGAGACGAGATCGGCCGAGCGGGGATCGAGCGGGCTTACGAAGGCGTGCTTCGGGGACGGCCGGGCCTTCAGAAGCTGGAGGTTGACTCGGCCGGTACCGTCCTTCGTTCCTTGGGGGCCGAGGCCCCGGTGCCCGGTCGCGATCTGCAGTTGACCATCGACCTGGACGCGCAAAAGGTTGCCGAGGAATCGCTGGCGCAAGGCATCGAGCGTGCTCGCGGCCGTGTGTTTGCCGAGACCAAAGACCGGTTCCGCGCTCCGGCGGGAGGTGTCGTGGTGTTGGACGCGCAGAGCGGCGAGGTCGTCGCGATGGCGTCGTATCCGACGTTCGACCTGAAGCAGTTCTCGGGCGGCATCGACCCGGATTACTGGCGCTTCCTCAATGATCCCGCGAACGACCGGCCGCTCATCAACCGCGCGATCCAGGCCGCGTATCCGCCGGGATCCACCTTCAAGCCGTTCGTTGCGGCCGGAGCGTTGCAGACGGGAACGGCGACGCCGACCTCTCGCTTCGCCTGCACGACCGAGTTCAAGTTCGGCACGGGGATCTTCCGCAACTGGCGGGCTCGCAACTCGACCCTGACGCTTTCGGAGGCTCTGGTGGAGTCATGCGACACGCCGTTCTACCGACTGGGCGCGAACTGGTGGATTCAGGAGGACCGGAACGAAGACGCGAACAAGCCCGTCTACGAGGCGGCCGCCGACTGGGCTCGCCGTTTCGGGCTGGGAAAGACGACGCGCATCGATCTGGCCAACGAAGCCCGCGGGCGGATTCCCAACCGCGAGTACAAGCGCTCCACTTGGCGGAAAAATCGCGAACGCTGGTGCGCTCGGTACCGCAAGACTCAGGATCCCGGCTGGAAGGATCTCTGCGTCCGCGGCTACGTCTGGCGCGGAGGCGACGCGGTCAACGCCTCGATCGGTCAGGGCGATGTGCTGACCTCGCCGCTGCAGGTTGCCGTCGGCTATGCCGCACTGGCCAACGGCGGGCGGATCGTTCAGCCGCACGTGGGCATGAGCGTCGTGGATCCGGTGACCAAGGCGACGGCGCCGGCTCTGGAGCCCACGCCGGCCGGGAATGCCGGGCTGGAGGCTCGCCATCACGACTACATCACGCGGGCGCTGATGCAGGTGGCCGAACGCGGCACGGCGGCATCGCCGTTCCGCGGATGGCCGTTCGATCGGGTTCGCATGGCCGCCAAGACCGGGTCGGCCGAGATCGGAGGCAAGCAGCCGTTCTCGTGGTTCGCCGCATTCGCTCCCGCCGACAAGCCGAAGTACGTCGCGATCTCCGTTGTCGAAGAGGCCGGCTTTGGCTCGCAAGTGTCGGGGCCGATCGTGCGCCGCATCATGGACCATCTGTTCGATCTGCCGTTGACGCCCATCGAGTACGGACGGACCCGGAGCGACTGATGGACTACGGCATGGACAGTCCTTCGACGCGCAGCCTGCGGCCGCGCATCGGAATGCCGCGCGTGTCCCGCATCGGGCGGCAGCGCGTCGGTCGTCAGGGCATCGCTCCTACCGCGCCGATTCGTCATCTGGATCCCGTCCTGATCTTTTCGGCGCTGGCGCTGACGGCGGCGGGTGCGACCAAGATCTACAGCGCCTCGTTCGGGCGGCTGAAAGATCAGGGCTTCTCCAGCCGTTTTCTGATGAACCGGCACATCCTGTTCGCTCTGATCGGGGTGGCCGTTGCGGCCGTCGTGGCGGCAATTCCGTACCGGCGGCTTCGCGGATGGTCGGCGGCCGTCTATGGGCTGGGCGCGGTGCTGCTGGTTGCGGTGCTGAGCGGTCTGGGCGATTCGGCTCTGGGAGCGCAGCGCTGGATCGACATCGGACCGCTGCAGCTTCAGCCGTCGGAGATCATGAAGCTGGGTGTGGTGCTGGTGCTGGCGTCGCTGCTGTCTATGGCTCGCGGTCAGCCGGGCCTGCTGGACGTTGTGCGTTCGGTCGCGATCGTCGCATTGCCGGTGTTCTTGATCTTCAAGCAGCCGGACTTGGGCACGCTGCTGGTCCTGCTGGCCGTGCTATTTGGGATGCTGCTGGTCGCCGGCACCCGGGCGCGCCTGCTGCTGGCCATGGTCACGCTGGGCATCGTCGCGACGTGGGGCGTGTTGCATCTGGATGTGCTGGAGGACTATCAGGTAGCACGGCTGACGGCGTTTCTGGACCAGTCCGCCGACCCGGCCGTCACCGGCTACAACCTGAACCAGGCGAAGATCGCCGTGGGCTCCGGAGGGCTGGGAGGCAAGGGCCTGTTCAAGGGGACGCAGACGAACCTGGACTTCGTTCCCGAGCAGCACACCGACTTCATCTTCACCGCCGTTGCCGAAGAGACGGGCTTCTTGGGCTCGGCGGCGCTTCTGGCGCTGTTCGCCGTTTTCTTATGGCGAGGCGTCCGCATCGCAATGCTGTCGAAGGACCTGTTCGGCACGCTTATCGCCGCCGGTGTGGTGTCGATGATCACGTTTCAGGTCTTTATCAACGTGGGGATGACGATCGGCCTGGCGCCGATCACCGGCATCCCTTTGCCGTTCGTGTCGTACGGCGGTTCGTCGCTCATTACAAATTTTGCCGCGATGGGACTGCTGCTGAACGTTCATATGCGCCGGCTGTGATTCAACAGCCGGCAGGCGGGCGCAAGGAGCGCTTGCCCACCAAGCCGGCGCCGCGATCGACGCGGCGGGGTGGAGGAGAGTGACGAGTTGGAAGACGATCTGGGCCAGGCGGCCGCGCCGAAAGGCGAGCAGGCTGAACCGGTGAAGCCGCAGGATGAGCCGGCAGGCTCACCCGCGCCGCGCGCCGGAGCAACGAGGTCGCGCGATGGGGTGACCGCCGCGCGAAGTACCGCCGGCGCCTCGGGCGCGCCGACTGAAGGAAGAGGATCCGGAGCCGCGGAAGGCAGTGCGTCCGATGGGGGTGTGTCCGGCGGGGGTGCGTCCGGCGGGGGTGCGTCCGGCGGGGGTGCGTCCGGCGGGGGTGC
>JBKKBA010000208.1:0-2712 GCA_046714275.1 Actinomycetota bacterium | reverse complement strand
CCGCGTCGGCGACTACAACGCCGATGCCGAGACGTTCGATTGGCCGCTGGTCACGATCGGTCCGAAGGGCGACATCTGGGTTCTCCACGTCGATGCCGTCAAGGTCGAGCAGACCGACGACGGCGTTCGCGTCATCACCAACAAGCTGAACTTGTACCGCTCGGTCAATCTAGGCCGGACCTGGTCGCGCCGGACCATCACGCCACAAAGGGGTCGCTACCGATGGCCGGCGCTGACGGTTTCTTCGTCGGGCAACCTGGCGCTGGCGGTCCAGCACCGAAAGGACGAGAAGTCGCCGTGGCGAGCGTACGCGTCGATCTTCGCCCCCGGATCGATCCCGTTGCTTTCGGCGATCGATGCGACGCCCATCGACGGGGTGGCCAGCGCGCGTCCGCCCAGCGAGCTAATGGGCCTTGTGTTCAGGCCCGACCAGACGCTGGCCGTCGCGTGGACCCGGGTAGAGATGGAGGGGGGGATGAAGGTTCTCAATACCTACTTCGCCCGGTCGCTGCCGCCGCCTCGGAAAAAGCCGGCCGCGCGTTCGAAGACCTAATGGCTCGCAACAAAGCCGAACTGAAGTCTCCCGGGCGCCGGACTTCGACAGGCGGCTCTACGGCAGCGCAGGCGTCCGGCTCATCGGCAGCGCAGGCGTCCGGCTCTACGGCAGCGCAGGCGTCCGGCTCATCGGCAGCGCCGTCGTCCGGTCGGGCGGCTCGTACGGAGCTGCGACGCGCGCAGGTTCTACGCGCAGCGCTGGGATGCTTCATCGAGCGCGGCTACACGGCCGCGACAATGGACGATATTCGTCGGGCGTCCGGCATCAGCATCGGCAGCATCTATCACCACTTCGGAAGCAAGGAAGAGCTTGCCGTCGCGCTCCATCGCGAGTACCTGAAGCGGTGGTGGGCGCTGTCCGATCGCGTCATCCGCCCCGGTCGGAGCGCGCGCGCCATCGTGAAGGACCTGGTCGCCGAATACCTTCACTTCGTCGAGCAAGAGCCCGGGCTCATCCGGTTCATGTTCTTCCTGCCCGAGAGCCTTCAAATCCGCGCGGTCGCGCGTGAGGAACTGCGGGAAGAGTTCAGCAGCGGTCAGCAGGAGATCTGGGGCTGGCTGGAAGCGCAGGCAGAGCGCGGCACGATCCGGCGCCTGCCGATGGACCTGTACCACGCCGTCATCTTCGGCCCCATGCTGGAGCACGTCGGCCGGTGGCTCCGCGACGTCGCCGACACTCCGCTCTCCCAGGCCGCCCCGCTTCTTGGCGAAAGCCTCTGGCGCTCGCTCCGCCCCGGCCGGTAAGTCCTCGCTTCCCCCAGGCCGATAAGCCCTCACTCCGCCCAGGCCGGTAAGTCCTCGCTTCCAGCGATCGCAGCCGGTCCGACTCCCGGCCGATAGCCCGGACGCGGACATCAGAAGCGCAGACTGGACAAATCCACCAGAAGGGTGAAAACTACCGCCATGAGGACCAAACGTGGACTCGTGACGCTTGCTTTGTTGATTGGCCTGCTTCCCGGCGTCGGGCAGGCCGCCGGACCCACCGTGGTCCTGGCCGTCGACGGCAGCGCGACCGTCGCGCAAGGACGCCCGTTCCGCTACATGGTGACGCTGTCGAACGCAGGCGCGACCGCCATGGATTCCGTGGTGGTGTTCACACTGAAGCGCGCGGGTGGCAACTCCCCAGAAATCCGCTTTGCCGAGTGGCGCGGCAGGATCCCGGCAGGCGGCAGTGTCGTGGTGCCGGGAAAGGTCATCTCATCTCAGTGGTTTGCCGAAACCGGTGAATACCGCATCGGGGCGGGGACGGAAAAGGGATCCCTTTCGTTCACCGTTGCGCCGCCGTCGGTTGCGGTTCCTCGCTTTGAAGACGTGACCGCAACCTCCGGCCTGACAACACAACATCGAGCGACAATCTCATGCGACAACTACTCGGCCGGCGCCGCCTGGGGCGATGCCGACGGCGACGGCGACCTGGATCTGTATCTGCCCCACCAGCAGGCGCCGGCGCAACTGTTCCTGAACAGCGGTGGGACGTTTGTCGAAGGCGCCGCCGCCGCCGGCGTGGACAACGGCGGCAGGATCGGCATGGCGGCAGTGTTTGCCGACTACGACAACGACGGCGATCAGGATCTCTATGCCGTCAACGACGGACCCAACCGGCTGTACCGCAACGACGGAACGGGTCGCTTCACCGACGTTGCCCCCCAGGCCGGCATCGCCGACCCGAGCCCGGGCTCAAGCGCTGCGTGGGGCGACTACGACGCCGACGGACACCTGGACCTGTTCGTCGTCAACTACATGAACTGCGAAGACGACGCGCTGGCCGTCCGCGACATCCTGTACCACAACAACGGCGACGGCACGTTCACCGATGTGTCGGCAATGCTGGCGCCCAACGGCGATACCGAAGGGCTTGGTTTCCAGGCTGCATGGCTGGACTACGACAACGACGGCGACCAGGACCTCTACCTGGCCAACGACAAGATCCGCCCCTGGGACGACCGCAATGCCCTTTGGCGCAACGATGGACCGGATGTGCTGTCGCGATCGTGGAAGTTCACGAATGTTTCCAAGGCATCGGGCGCCGGAATCGCGATCAACTCGATGGGAATCGGTATTTCCGACTACGACCGCAACGGGTTCCTGGACCTTGCCATCTCGAACATGGGCCCGACCGCTCTGCTGCGCAACAACGGCAACGGAACGTTCACCGAC
>JBKKBA010000207.1:0-2607 GCA_046714275.1 Actinomycetota bacterium | reverse complement strand
CTTCGTCGAGATCGATGCCGCGGCGACGGTACGCCTCGGCAACGAGCGTGTACTTCGGGCCGCCGACGACCGGGCTGCCGAGCGTAATCACTTGATGAACGAGATCGGGACGCTCACGCGCCGCTTCGCGCGCGAGATAGCCGCCGAGGCTCCAGCCGATCAGCCGCACGCGGCTCGTCGTCTCGGCCGCGACCGCCTCGATACCCGCTACGATTCGCGGAAACAGCTTGCGGCGATCTCACACAGAAAGTGATTCACGGTGCAACTGCCTGTCGGCGAACGGAGGACACATGCCATGCGCAACGTGCTGATCGCGATCTGCACCATCATCACACTGCTCACCCTACCGGGCTGCGCGCAACTCTTCGGACGCTACGAACGCCCCGAGACATGCAAATCTTCGGGCGTCGCACCTTCCGTCGCACTGAAGGACGCGCCGGTCTGGGTACCGGGCTCTCCGATGAGAGAGGGCAAGCCCGAGAACGGCATTTGCGGCGATGGATCCGTCCATGTCGATCACCTGTGCGTCGTCGCCGACGTCGCCGATGTGAGCTCGATTGCGCAGGGGGAAGGCACGGTTCGGCAGAAGAGCCTTCGGCTGCTTGGTGAAGAGCTCAGCGTGAGGATGGGCCGGGTGCTCGGCGGCTCCGCCACGCCGGAACGCGTGACGGCCTTCAGCAAGGAGCTCAGGGACGCAATCGGCGGTGTTACGGACACATGGATATCGCCTAACTGCACCGCCTATGCGATCGCAGAGGTAGAGCTCACGGACTTCGAGCTCGTCGTGCGCGGTCCGACGCTATCCAGCGAGGCACGGGCCCTTCTCCTCGAGGACGCCAACAAGGTCATCGGTCTGCCATAAAGGTGCGTTGCCGCGCCTCACTCCGGCAACAGGAGGAACGAATGGCTTGGAAGACCTACGAGGACTTGCCCGCAACACCCCAAGACCTGCCGACGGGCGCCACCTGGAGGAACTGGGGAGAGACTCAGTCAATCAAGCCGGCCGAGATCTTCCACCCGAAGTCCGTCGCCGACCTCAAGGCAATAGTGAAGCGTGCGCGGAACGAGGGAAAGAAGATTCGGGTATGTGGCGACGGGCACTCGTGGAGCGCGCTGGTGCCAACGCCGGACTTCATGGTCTTCGTGTCGAAGCTCGACAAGGTCACGGTGGACAAGACCGATCCCCTGCGTCCGCTCGTTACCATGGAGGCAGGCGCCACCGTACGGAAGGTCCTCACGACGATGCGCGCCGCCCAAGTCGCGCTGCCAAGCAACGTGGTGATTGGATCCGTGCAGTACGGCGGCCTGATCGCAACCGGCTGCCACGGCTCGGGCCGCGCGGAGAAGACGCTCTCGGATCTCGTGACCTCGATCGAGATCGTGACCGCAAAGACCGACACCGTCACCGGGGAGCCGGAAGTCCGCACCTTCTCCACGAACGGAACTCCTCAGGACGTGATGAGCGCCGCTCGGCTCAATCTGGGGATGTTCGGGATCATTCACCGCATCACCTTACAAGCGGTTCCCGAGTACAACGTCGAAACCACGGACAAGAAGATGCCGATGAACGCGGCGCTCGACAACATCCGCGACACTGTGGGCGGGTTCGACTACACGGAGCTCTTCTGGTTTCCCTTCAACGATCGCGTCTGGCTCAAGACTATGGACAAGACGCCCAATCGACCTACGCACGACGAACCGGTCGATGGGCTGCGTGGGCTCCTGAACCTTCTTGACGCCACCGGCGGCGTGCTGGGATTCGAGGCCGTCGTTGCCAGTCCCAAGCTCGCGATGACGTGGGGTCCGCTCGCATTCAAGCTGGTGCCCGAACGGCAGGAGGTCGAGAGCATCACCGACGGTCTCCACTACCAGAAGGCGATCAACCGGATGAAGATGGGCAACCTCGAGGTTTGCTTCGCTGTCGACGAAAACTTCGCCAACTTCAAGCAAGCATGGATGAAGGTCGTCGATCTCGTCGACCAGCTCGCCAAGCAGCAGAAGTACCCGATGAACATGGCGATGAACGCCCGTTTCATCAAAGGCAGCGATGTCCTGATCGCCCCGAGCGCCGGGAATCCCCAGGACGCGGATCGCTACAGCTGCTACATCGAGATCCTGAGCTACTACAAGACTCCGGGCTGGCGCGAGTTCGAGGCGCAGGTCGGCGATGAATGGATGAAACTCAAAGGTGCCCGTCCGCACTGGGCCAAAACGTTCGAGAGCATCCCGAATATCGTCGCGCGTACCCGCGCGGCGTACGGTGATCGGCTGAAGCGGTTCGTCGATATCCGTCGAGATCAGGGAGTGGATCCCGACGACACGTTCGTGAACCCGCTGCTCCAGAGGATCTTCTTAGACGCGTAGCCTACGCTTGCACCCCTTCGATCTACGGCGCATGTTCCGACCATTGCTGCTGCGGACCATCCAACAGCAAGATCACATGGTTGAGAATGTCTCGACCCATAATGCCGCGCTCTTCCTCGATCAACAGATACCGGCCTCGGAAGGCGCGCTTCAGGAAAAGTAGGTCCAGTATCACGACGGGCGCGAAGCTCTTGCTCCCGTCGAAGCCCATCAATTCGTAACGTCGGCCAGCCAGCAGTGGAA
>JBKKBA010000206.1:0-2810 GCA_046714275.1 Actinomycetota bacterium | reverse complement strand
CTCCAGGACTTTCCCTGTTCATCGACGTGTCCGCCGAATGGAACCAACTTTCAGGACGCTCGGTCGGCTATCACCAGTACGTGGAACGCATGGAAGGACTATTTCGGATCCATTGTCATCTGGGGCCAGATGAGTAATTACGCCGGCCCACCGGCGCTCGCGTGGCCGCCCCTTACCTCGAATGAACCGGCCGGTTGCTGCCTGCCGACATCGACAATGCATTCTCGCTACACCGACCCTGCTTACGACCCGTGGGTTGTTGCGTTCGTTCGATCCGCTACTCAGGCCGGTTACCGCGCCGGTTTCTATTTCAGGCCGGCGATCGACCTTTCCAAGCCCGCTCTTTCGAGTTGGAGCAACCAGCGACCGACATGGGAGGAGTCGACCGCTTCATGGATCGCACGCAATCGCGACCAGTACGGCGCAAACGCCTACTATTTCGACGAGATCGGGAACACACCGCTGCTGCCCCTGTACAAAGGCGACCTGAACGGTAACGGCACCTGGACGAACGCCGACGCCACCGGGTCCGACGAAAACGAGTTCTCCTACGACGGCAGTGACCCAAGTCAGTTCAACTTGGGCGGTGTCTCACCGCAGAAAGTCATCGATTTCATGAACAGCAGCGTACCGGCCGACACGATCATCGAGAATTGGGTCGATGTCTATCCACGCGCCGGCCTGATCACCGGACAGTTGCTCAGCGTCGAAGGACCCGGTGACAATTTCCCGGGTGGACCCGAAGTCCAGGGGGGTCCGGACGTCGATCCTTTGACGTGCCCGGCCTGTGTGACGGCAACGTTCCTTCGATATCTCGCCGGCGATCGGATGGCGTATGCCGGAGAAGCCGGCGGTGGATCCGCACTCTGGGGCCCGCAAGCATCCGCGCACGGCGTCTCCACCCCGTACTGGATGGAGCGGCAGGTGTTCCTTCTAGGCGCGAAATCGAGCGTGACGCGTCCGTGGTTCGACACCAACGGCGACGGCAGGCCCGACCTGAACGATGAGTACCTGCCGAGAATGAAGGCACTCCACGACGCGTCCGGTTGGTGGCAGTTGGCGCCCCGCTACGTCGACAAGGCCGGCCTTGCCGCCGTTCCATCCGACATCGACGCCCGTCGTTTTGTGTCCGGCTGCTACGATCTCATCGCCGTCGACAACTTCAAAGGTTTCGCCGGCAAGACCCTCACTCTTCGCGGCACGCCCTATCCGATCCCGTCTAGCAAACTCTCGATCCTCAAGATCGATCGGCGTTCTGGGAAGGCAACCACGTTTACCGCCGCATGAGTCGGGCAAGTCTGCGCGTGTACGCACGTCGCACTCGTCGTGGTTAGCTGGGCTCCAGACGGGTCGGCCCGATTGCAGGCAGACTGTTCGCCTAGGCGCGGGAGTAACGGGCGCCTGCTTCAACCGGCGCCTTGTTGAGCCGCTTGGACAGATGCAGACCCTCCAGCACCAGCTCGGCGACGGAGGCGGCCATGGCCGGCGACTCTTCCTGGATGCCCAGGCGCGACATGGCCTTGCCCAAGCCGGGGAAGGCGCCGACGGCCTTCAGTACGTCCTCGGCCGACACCAGCTCTCCGGTTTGGACCTCCAGGCCCTCGTCGAAGCGCTGCTGCAGCGCGGTGGTGTCGATCCCGCTGAGCCGGCGGCGAAAGACGTCCAGCGTTGCCTGGCGCAGCATGCGTCCCAGCACATCGGCCTCGCGGCCTTCCTCGAACGCTTCGAACTCGATGCGCCCCGTGGACGATTGCATGATGGCCGCCAGGTCCCCGACGCGCGGAACCGCTTCGGGTTCGCCGCAACGAACCGCGCGGCGCACCGCCGATGCCGCGATCGATTCGGTGTTGCCGATCGACAGGCGAACGCTGACGCCCGACCGCTGGTTGATGTGCGGAGACCGGCGCGCCAAGCGGGTGAAATCGACGACGATCTCTTTCATGAACGCGGGGATGCGCACCGGCAGGGCGGCATGCGTCCGCATCTCTTGCTCGACGATGGCGACTTCATCGGCGGCGTGCAGGGGATAGTGCGTGCGGATCTCGCTTCCGAACCGGTCCTTCAGCGGCGTGATGATGCGGCCGCGGTTGGTGTAGTCCTCGGGGTTTGCGGTCGCAACCAGCAGCAGGTCCAGGTCCAGGCGCACCTGGTAGCCGCGAATCTGGACGTCGCGCTCCTCCAGGATGTTGAGTAGCCCGACCTGGATGCGCTCGGGGAGATCGGGCAGCTCGTTGATCGCGAAGATGCCTCGGTTGGTTCGTGGCACCAGGCCGTAGTGGATCGTGCGCTCGTCGGCCAGGTAGCGACCCTCCGCGACACGGATCGGGTCGATGTCGCCGATCAAGTCGGCAACGGCGATGTCGGGTGTCGCCAGCTTCTCCGCATAGCGCCGGTCGCGTCCGATCCACGTAACCGGCGCGTCGTCGCCGCGTTCGGCCACCAAGCTGCGGCAGTGCGCGCAGGCGGGGCGGAACGGCGCGTCGTTGATCTCGCATCCTTCGATCACCGGCGTCTGCGGGTCCAGCAATCCGACCATCGAGCGAATCAGCCGCGTCTTTGCCTGCCCCCGCTCGCCCAGCAGGATCATGTCGTGGCCGGCAAGCAGCGCGCGCTCCAGCGCCGGCACGACGGTGTCTTCGTAGCCGCGAATGCCAGGAAAGGGATCGCGGCCGGCCCGAATCGCTGCGATCAGGTTGTCGCGGATCTCGTCTTTGACGCTGCGGTCGGCCCAGCCGGACGCGCGCAGGTCCCCAAGCGTGCGGGGACGCGCCTGGGCGTGGGCACTTGCGTCGAGCGGCACGGCGCTTATC
>JBKKBA010000205.1:0-3848 GCA_046714275.1 Actinomycetota bacterium | reverse complement strand
TCGCGCAGGTAGTAGAGCTTCGCGCGACGGACCTTTCCATGCTGGACGATCTCGATCTTGGCGATCGCCGGTCCGTGCATGGGGAAGACGCGCTCGACGCCGACTCCGAAGGAGATCTTGCGAACCGTGAAGGACTTGCGAAGTCCGCCGCCGCGCTTGGAGATCACGACACCCTGGAATACCTGGACGCGCTCGCGGCCACCTTCGGACACCTTGACGTGGACCTTGACAGTGTCACCGGGGCGGAACGCGGGCAGGTCCGTGCGCAGGCGCGGACGTTCGACCAGGTCGATCTTGTTCACGGAAAGGCTCCTTGCACAGCCCCGGAGTGGCCGGGGTCCCTTGTCGTACGAGTGACGCGACGCACCATGGTACCAGCGGTTTCTCTCGCGGCAACCCGGGGGGTGGCAACTCGGGGGAATCCGGGCATCCCTTGGCTGCGGGCCCTGCCTCGGGCTCGCTAACCGGGCGGCAGCAGATCCGGACGGCGGCGGCGCGTGCGCTCCAGGGCCTGCTCGTTGCGCCAGGCCTGGATGGCCGCATGGTTCCCCGACAGAAGCACCGCGGGAACCTCCATCCCCCGGAAGTCGGCCGGCCGCGTGTACTGCGGATAGTCCAGCACCCCGGTCGCAAACGACTCGTCCTCCACCGATGCCTGCTCTTTGACCACACCCGGGACCAGCCGGGTCACAGCTTCAATGACCACCATGGCCGCGGCTTCCCCGCCGGCCAGGACGTAGTCGCCGATCGACACCTCGTCGGTGGCCAGGCCGGCGACTCGCTCGTCGATTCCTTCGTACCGGCCGCACATCAGGATCAGGTGCGGCGCGCCGGAGAGTTCCACCGCCAGCGCGTGGTCCAGCCTTCGTCCGGCCGGCGTCAGCAGGATCCGGCGGGCGCTCTGCCAATCCGGAATCGTCTCGACCGCCGCGAACCATGGCTCGGGCTTCATGACCATCCCTGCCCCCCCGCCGAAGGGTTCGTCGTCAACGGTGCGATGCCGGTCGGTCGCGTGGTCACGCAGATCCCGGACGCGCACGTCCAACAACCCGCGCTCAATCGCCTTGGCCAGCAGCGATGCGTCCAGAGGTCCCGAAAAGAACTCCGGAAAGATGGTGATCACGTCGATGATCAGTCGAACATCCCCCCGATAGGCGACAGCACGATCACGCCGCCGTCCAGATCGACCGAGCGAACGAACTCGTCGACGGCCGGCACTAGGACCTCACGATCGTCCGGTGTGCGGATCATCCAGATGTCGTGCGCCGGACTTTCCAGCACCTCGCCAAGGGTTCCCAGCGTCGTCCCCGATTCGTCCAGCACTACCAGGCCTTCGATCTGGTGGGCGTAGTAGGAACCGTCCGGAAGCGGCGCTGCTTCACCGGCATCGATGGTCAGCACGACACCGCGAAGCGACTCCGCGGCCGAACGGTCGGGGACCTCATCGAACGCGACCAGCAGGCGCGCCTTGTGGGGACGGCTGGATCGCACCGTTAAGGCTCGCGAATCCCCGGCATAGAGCACCGATCCCTTGTCGAACCGCTCGGGAGTTTCGGAAAGAACCTCGACGACGCACTCTCCACGAAGGCCGTGCACCGTCGAGATGCGGCCGACGGCCAGCCGTTCGCTCACGTCTGAGGGGCGGCGGCGGGTAATGCGCCCCCGTCACCAGGCTCACTCGGGCCACGCGAGTCACGAGACTCACGCGGCTCTCCGATCTGCACGTGGACCCCCATGTCGGCTTGCACCGCCGCGACCTTGGTCACGGCGCGGATGGCGCGAGCGATGCGACCTCCACGGCCGATGACGCGGCCGGCGTCGTCGGGATGAACATCAAGACGCACGACGGTACGCGGCTCGCCGGGCAGCACGGTGACGCGGACGTCGTCGGGGTGGTCGACCAGGGCGCGCGCGAGGTAGGCGAGCGTCGCGGCTACGACGCCTTCGTCGGCTTCTTCGTGGCCGTGAACTTCTGCCATATGCCTAGGCGGCGCATCAACTGCTCCGGCGAATTGGAGGGCTGGGCGCCCTTGGCCAGCCAGGCAAGGGCTCGCTCTTCGTCGATCTTGATCTCCGAGGGGTTCGGGAGCGGGTTGTAGGTCCCGATCTCCTCAACGAAGCGGCCGTCGCGCGGTGAACGCTGGTCGGCAACGACAAGACGGTAGAAGGGCTGCTTCTTCTTTCCGTGGCGCATGAGGCGGATTCTGACTGCCATAGGGGCCAAAGGCTACCGGACGGGACCCGGGATCGCCACCCGCATCCCAAAGCCCATCGCTGAATGGGCAGAACCCCCTGCTCAGCGCTTCCGTTTCTTCTTCTTGTTCTTGCCGTGCGTCTTCGGCCGATGGGCACGTTTTTCCTTCGAGGCCGTCCCGCCTCCGCCCGACGGCTTCACGGCCGCGCGCGGGAGCCCCGGCATCCCTCCCCCGCCGGCGACGGCCTTCATCATGTGACGGGCCTGCTCGAACTGACGAAGCAGCGCGTTGACGTCGTTGACCGACATCCCGCAGCCGCGCGCGATGCGCTTCTTGCGCGAGGCGTCGATGACCGAGGGCTCGGCTCGCTCTTTCGCCGTCATCGACAAGATCACGGCCTCGGTGTGCTTCAGCGCGTCGCCGTCCAAGTCCTTCAGCCCTTGGACCTGACCGCGCAAGCCCGGGATCATGCCCAGCAGAGACGACAAGGGGCCCATCTTTTTGATCTGACGCATCTGATCCAGGAAGTCCTGAAGCGTGAACTCCCCCTTGCGCATCTTCTTTTCGAGCCGCTCTACCTCTTCCTCTTCGTAGGCTTCCTCGGCCTTCTCGATCAGGGTCATCACGTCGCCCATGCCCAGGATGCGGGATGCCAGCCGGTCGGGGTGGAACGGTTCGAAGTCTTCAAGTTTCTCGCCGGTTGATGCGAACTTCACCGGGCGCCCCGACACATGGCTGATCGAAAGAGCTGCGCCGCCGCGCGCGTCACCGTCCAGCTTGGAAAGGATGATTCCCGAGTAGTCCACGTGTTCCAAGAAGGACGTGGCGACGTTGACGGCATCCTGGCCGGTCATCGCGTCGACGACCAGCAACGTCTCGGTCGGCTTGACGCGATCGCGGATCGCTGCGGCCTCGGCCATCATCTCTTGGTCGATATGCAAGCGGCCGGCGGTGTCCACGATGATCACATCGCGGCCGGTGTCACGCGCCGTTTCCAACGCCGAGCCGGCGACGGCGACGGGATCGGTGGCACCTTCCACCGCGACCACAGGGACGCCGGCCTGATCGCCCAGCAACTTCAGCTGCTGTACGGCCGCCGGCCGCCGAAGATCGCAGGCAACCAACAAGGGGCGGCGTCCCCCTTTCTTGATCATCGTGGCCAGCTTGGCTGCAGCCGTCGTCTTTCCCGATCCCTGAAGGCCGGCCATCATGATCACGGTGGGTGGGCGAGGCGAGAAACGCAGTGGTTCGGTCTTGCCGCCCAGGATGGCGATCAACTCTTCATTGACCACCTTGATGACCATCTGCGCCGGCGTCAGCGCCTTGAGCACGTCCTCCCCAACGGAGCGCTCGCGCACACGAGCAAGGAAATGGCGGACGGTCTGCAGGTGCACGTCGGCTTCCAGCAGCGCCATGCGCACTTCGCGCAAGACTTCGTCAACATCTTCCTCGGTCAGGCGCCCGCGCCCGCGCAACTTGCGGAAGGCGCCTTCAAGCCGTTCGGTCAGCGAATCGAACACGGCCGGGGATTCTACCGGTATGAAAATGCACACGCCCCTTCCCGACGTCCGGCTGTTACGGTCGGCTCACCGGGATAGGGGCTTGGAGGGAGGACGCAGGCTGGGCAGGCCGAGTGACGGTATGGGCTGAGAG
>JBKKBA010000204.1:0-8013 GCA_046714275.1 Actinomycetota bacterium | reverse complement strand
TGCGCGTCGTCGGTGACCAGGACGCCCTTGGCGGCGCCCATCGACAAGGCCCGGCGGATGGCTTCCATGGCCTTGACCGGTCCCATCGACACGACCGTGACCTCGCCTTCGGATGCTTCGGTCAGTTTCAGGGCCGCCTCGACGCCGAACTCGTCGCCCGGGTCCAGCACGCTTTGGGCGACGTCGCGCTTCAGCCGGCCATCGACCAGGGTGTAGGTCTGGTTCGGGTCGGGAATCTGCTTGACGCAAACGGTGACGTTCATGGCTGAGGGACGGTAGCGCGTGGCGCGATGCCGCGCAAAACGAACGACGGGCTTCGAAGATGGGCGGGGTGGGCTATCATTCCCGGCCGCAAAGCCTAAAGAGGAAAGGGGTTTCACCGTGCGCCGAATGATCTTGATCCTGTCGTCGCTGGCGATCGTCGCGACCGCCTGCGGCTCATCCATCGACCAAGGCTCCTACAAGGACGAGACCTCGCAGCCCAGCGCGTCGTTGCCGTCGTCCACTCTTCCGCCGTGCCCGAAGACGGCCGTCACCGCCACGAAGAACAAGGGAGCCAAGCCGACCGTCACCATCAAGAACGCGACCTGCTCGGCTCCGGCGACGCTGGTCAGCACAGACTTGATCGTCGGCACCGGCGCGGTCGTGAAGCCCGGCGCCACCGTGAACGCGCACTACCTGGGGATTTCGTGGTCCAGCAAGGCGGAGTTTGACTCGTCTTGGAAGACCGGTGCCCCGGTCGAGTTCTCGCTGACCCAGGTCATTCCCGGATGGACTGAGGCGATCCCCGGCATGAAGGTGGGCGGACGCCGCCTGCTGGTGATCCCGCCCGGCAAGGCGTACGGCGACAACCCACCGCAGGGATCCAGCATCGCGCCCGGCGAGACGCTGATCTTCGTGGTGGATATCGTCGGAACTAAGTAGCCACTTAGTCGTCTGCGGCGCGGCGGAGGCGTTTGACCCGGCCGCGCCGCTTCTTGTCCGTGATTCCGCGCTCGACCGCTCGTTTCGACGGCTTGGTCTTGCGACGGGGCTTGGGCGGAGGCGCCAGGCCCGCGTGCAGCAACTCCTCCAAGCGCGACAGCGCTGCCTGGCGGTTCAGGCCTTGTGTGCGCTCGTCGGATGCGGCCACGCGCAGCACGCCGCCGTCGTCGATGCGCGACCGCAGCCGCGACCGGATCAGGCGCTTCTGATGATCGTCCAGCACCGCCGAGGACCCGACGTCGAACAACACCTCGACCTTGGTATCTCGCTTGTTCACGTTCTGGCCGCCGGGTCCCCCGGCTCGCGAGAAGCGCATCGCGATCTCTGCGGCGGGAATCACCACGCCGCGCCCGGTGTCGATATCGCGCGTCACCCCCCGAGGGTAACGTGCTAGCGTTGGCTCGACATGGATATTCCCGTGCTGCATCCGGACTGTCAGCCGCTGGCCTTCCTGCTGGGAACATGGGCGGGAGAAGGTCGTGGTGAGTACCCGACGATCAAGTCGTTCGATTACGGCGAAGAGATCCGCTTTTGGCATGTCGGCAAACCGTTCCTGGCGTACCAGCAGCGAACCTGGGCTCTGGATGATCGCCGGCCGCTGCACGCCGAGATGGGCTACTGGCGTCCGCAGCCCGGCGGCCGCATCGAGATCGTGATGGCCCATCCGACCGGCATTGCCGAGATCCAGGAAGGCACCGTCGCCGACGGCGTCGTCCAGGTTCGGTCCACCCAGATCGCGGAGTCCGCATCGGCGAAGGAAGTGACGGCGCTGACCCGCACCGTTCGCGTGGACGGCGACACCCTTACCTACGAGCTACAGATGGCCGCCGTCGGCCAGCCGCTTCTGCATCACCTGGGCGCCACGCTGAAGCGCGCGTAACTACGGCTGTCGGCTACTCCTGCCAGGAGTAGCGTTCTTCGGCGAAGGGTTCGGCGTTGTTGTGGTAGCCGCGCTCTTCCCAGTAGCCGCGGGTGTCGTTTTGAGCGAACTGGACGCCGTTCGCCCACTTGACGCTTTTCCAGGCGTAGCGCTTTGGCACGATCAAGCGCAGGGGGTAGCCGTGCTCGGGCTCCAGCGGCGCGCCGTCGTGGCTCCAGGCAAACAGCACGTCGTCGTCCATCAGCACGTCCAGCGGGACGTTTGCCGTGTATCCGTAGGGGGCGTAGATCAGGCAATGCTGCGCAGCAGGTTGAACGCCGGCGCGAGCGGAAATCTCGCGGAACGAGACCCCCTCCCACGCGTTGTCCAGCTTCGTCCACCCCGTCACGCAATGGAAGTCGGCTTGCATAACGACCTTCGGCAGATCGCGAAACTGGTCCCAGGTCCATTCGATTTCGTTGTCCACCAGACCCCACAGCCGGAAGCGCCACGTGTCGGGGTTGAACGTGGGGATCGGGCTGGCGTGAAGCACCGGCCAGCCGCGGGTCAGGCGCTGGCCTGCCGGGACCCGGGGATCGTCGGACGTCTGTCGGCGAAGCATTCGCTCTCCTCAGCTCTCCTCGGCCGGGCCGTCCTGGATGCGCTCCAAATCGTCCAGCCGGCGGTCGATCTGGGCCGACAGACCGGCCCGGGCCCGGACGTCCTCCACGCCGGGCAGCGCCTCCTTGGCCTGCTCCAGCGCCTCGCGGGCCTGGCCATAGGCAGCCTGGACGTCGCGATTCTGCGCGTACTTGATCCGCTCGTCGGCCTTCTCGATCAATTTCCACACCTCGACAGGATTTGCCATGCCCAGAACTGTATCGCCTGCGGCCGGGTCGTTACGCAACCCGTGAGCGGGGCGGGTTACCGTTGATCGAACCGGCCGGGGTTCGGCTGCGAACACACAGAAACCAGGAGGAGCCATGAGGACGGGAATTCGATTCGCCACGATCGCCGGAGCCGCCGCGCTGGCCTTGGTGGCGACCGCATGCGGCGGGGACGGCAAGTCCGCCGGCGGCAACGCCGCGTCCCCGGCGAAATCGCCGGCCGAAGGCAAGACCTCCGATGTGCAGATCGCCGGCTTCAAGTTCCGCCCCGGCACGGTCTCGGTCGCGGCCGGCACGGCCGTCACGTGGAACAACACGGACGAGGAAGCTCACACGATCACCTCGGGCAAGCCGGGAGCACCCGTAGCCGGTTTCGACGGCAAGGTCGATCCCGGTGAGTCGTTTACGTTCACCTTCTCCACCGCGGGGACATTCGCTTACTTCTGCTCGATCCACTCGTCGATGACCGGCGAGCTGCGCGTCACATAGAGCACCGCGAGAGCACCGCCGCGCGGAACCCACCCCGCGCGGTAGACGGAGCACGGCCCGGCGGGAAAGAACCCCTTTCCTCCCGCCGGGCCGCTCCTTTGGCTCGGAAATCCAACCCGGTTGAGTTCCAGCTTGCCGACCCGTCGTGCTAGGGAAGATTGCTGGTCTTGTCGTAGTTCAGGCGGCCTGAACCGCCTACGGCGTCCTTGCACTTCCAGATGACTGAATCCCCCGGGTTTTACCCGTGCTCGCAGTCGGTGATGGCGCGCTCGGATTCTGGGGCGCTGCCACCGACGTCTTTCCTGGCCGCGGAAGGACTGATTAGACGCTTCTACAGGGGCCTTGTTGCAACGCGAAGTCGTGATCATCCATTATCACGAGATCGGGCTCAAAAGGGGGAACTGGTCGTTCTTCGAGTGTGCGCTGCAGCGCAACATTGATGGCACGCTTGAAGGGGTGGTGGCCGCTCCTTTGGCTCGAAAATTGAGCCAGCGAGGTCGTTCGTGCGGGAGGCGGCGGTGATCGTAACTCCGCCGGCGTCGGCCGAAGGCACAGTCGTAACGCGATCAGACTCAGCCTATGGACGCTTGGGCTGAGTCACCAACGGCCGAACCTTGGCAAGGACGGACGCAGGCGGTGATCCTGCCTGGACGGCGGGCCAGCCGGTCAGATCGGGCCGGCGGTCGAAAAGGACGATGGTGCTCCCGTCGCGTCTGGGGCCGGGCCGCAGTCCACTATCGACTCGCCAGCCGGATGCGCCCGCCGGGATGAGGGCGGCCGCCGGTGCGACAAAACCCGGCTTGTCACGGACGCGTAGCTTCCGGCCGGCTTTGCGGCAATCCGCATAGGAATCCACACCCCCAAGCATCGAGGACCTAGGCAGATCGGGGGTTGCCGTAGGAACATCTTCGATGTCCACGGCCCAAAGAGCACGACGAACCCCGCTCAGCTCGGCCGGATCCGTGATCTCCTCGTGGCGGATGAATTCGGCCCACGCTCCGTCGGGAGTGTCCGAAAAGTAATGAGTGACTCCATCGGACTCGTCGTGCCAACGCGCGGGCGGCTGTCCCGGTCCTTCCCACAGGAAGGGCAGACGCGAATCGGAGTGGCGAAAGACGATCATGTCGCAGGGGACCCCGTCAGCGATCGCGCCAGGAACCGAACCTGTTGGGCTCCGTCATCGTCGGGCGACCACGCTCGTCGGAACAGTTGCACCGGGGATTTTCCCTGGAGTGCGCTCCGCCGTCGCCGGAACCAGTCACGAACACCGATCTCGTTGTAAGCACCAAGAAGATCGGCCATGATCAGCGCCAGGAAGTGCAGTCTCTGCGCGACCTCATCCGGAGTCGCTCTGGATCCCGAGCGATATCGCTGCACGCTGGTCAGCGACACGCCGAGCAGCGAAGCCAGCAGATCATCCCCGAGGACGCCGGAGACCCGGTCCCACTCAAGGTCGGGAAGGGGGCTCTTCTCCAGGCCGTCGATGAGCCTGTCCAGCAGGATGGCCAGACTCTCAGAATCGCCGGCTGCGGACGTCAGCGCTTTCGCGGCCGGCTGCCGTGCCACCCCGCGCAGGGCCATCGCCCGCACGATCGTCTGAAGAGCGGCCAGGTCGAACCCCCGCACGTCCTCAATCGCCACAAGGCCGACGGCGTCTGCCATCGTGGACAACCGCGCAACCAGAGGAATCAGCCGCGGATCCACCGGCGGATTCTCAACGGACGCGATTCGGACATTGCCCATTGCCCAATCTTAGTCCGAAACGCATCCGCCTGCAAGAAGAACCCACCCCACGCGGTAGACGGAGCCGCTCCTTTGGCTCGTGCTAGAAAAGATCGCAGATGTAGGCGTTCCGGCGATGCGCTGCTTCGATGTCTGCGGGGTTGATCTGGGTTCCCGCCGATGCAGCCGTCGCAACCGGCGTTTCGCGCAGGGATGACGGCATCAGGTCTTCTACGACCGTCGTCGCATCAAGCGCCGATGACTCGGCGCGGTAGGGAAGGTACGGCGCCACGGCGACGCCGCCCAGGCGATGGGGGAACCGGACGGAGGCGCGCCCCGGCGCGTTGTCGGTGATCTCGAATCGCAGACGGCCGGGGTGGCTTTTCAGGTATGCCCACGGCACCAGCAGCTGCTCCCAGAAGCGCCCGTTCGTGCGGAACTCGCTGGACAGGTTCAGCCCCGCGTTGACGGCCGGCAGCGCCAGCGCGTGCGTGAGCGTGCTGGAGAAGTCGGCGATTCCCCGGCGCGGATCGAACAGCGTGCCGCCGGCGTCGCGGACCGCGGCCGTCTCGTCGGCGCCCCCGCGACGGACCGCCGTTGTTTCGGCGTCCTCACCGGGCGAGTGCACGATCACGTCCCATGCTTCACATTCGCGGTACGAATAGCCGGTGACCGCCTTGTCGCGGCATGCGGGGTGGTTCATCTGCGTCGTCGACACGTTCGGCGATACCTCAAACGCATGCCCCTGGCCTTGCGGTGTCATCGTGGCCGGCCACAGGATCCGCTGCCACGTCGATACCCGCATCGACAGGTCACGCAACTCGACGCGAGCCACGGGAAGCGCTTCGCGCGACAGCATCGGCGACGGGACAAACAGCAGCGTCAGCAGTCCGCTCTTGGCATCGCGAGAGAGCAGGTCCACGTTGAACGAGGTGACGCCGGTCGTGCCGGACGGCATCGGCGTGATGTTGGCAAGCGGATTGTCCGAAGATCCATCGAAGCGCACCACGCCGGCATCGCCCAGAGCCGCCACTTCGACGTCCTTGCCGGCCTGGATCACGGCGACAACGGCGGCATTCTGGATCTCGTAGCCGAACGACAGGGACAGATGCGTCTTGTAGTTCGGTTGCGTCAGGCCGAACGGATATTGCGCCACACCCAGGATGTCGTCAATGCGCGCGTCGGTCGTCGATCGCAGCGCGTTGTAGCGAGCGGCGATCGACTGGGAAGATTGGTTGCCGGTCTTCGGCGCATTCTCGCCTTCGATCAGCCACCCGTCGGCGGCCAGCGGCCAGATGTCGTCGGTCAAGCCCCCATCAGCCAGTCGTTTCATCGCCATCGGCTGGGGCACGACACCGAAGCGGAAGTCGTCGCGCTCCATCAGATCGACGTAGCGGGATGCGACCGCCGGACCGGGCATTTTCTTGAAGTAGTCCAGCACCACACGGATCTGCTGGGTTCCGATCGTGATCAGGTACGCGCCGGTCGGCTTCTCTTTGGCGACGTTCTTTGCGCCGAAGCGGTCTTTCAGGTCTTGCTCGGTCATGCCGGTCGCCGACAGCAGGAACGCGGGGACGTCCTGATACGAGGGGTTTTCGCCGATCTCTTGATGCACGCTCTTCGCGGCGCCGTCGGAGTTCTGGACTTGGAACTCGACGGGATTGCCGTAGTCCGAGAACTGCCGGAAGCGGAAGTAGCCCGGTGGGACGTTGGAGAGGTAAGCCATGCCGTCGGCGCCGGTGACGCGCTGGAACAGCCGCTCGCCGAATGGGTCGATCGGCAGGTGCTTGGGGAAGGCGCTCATGACCGTCTCTCGCTCGGGCAGATCGGGCATCAGTGCGAACGTCAGGTTCTCGGCCGGTTCATCGTGGATGTAGAAGCCGAACAGCGACAGCCGCTTGCCGTTCAGCAGGCAGGTCGGGACGTGTTCGCGAGCACCCGGCGGCAGGCCGTCGCCCGACACGTTCGGCCGGAAGTCCTGCGAGGTGCGCGGAATCGCCACCGTTGCGTAGCCGCAGTACAGGCCGGCGTCGTAGCGCTCGCCGATTCCCGTGGTGTAGGTGACGCCATCGTTGCTTACCGATGCCGACACCAATCCCGGGTCCTGGAACGAGCGCTGGAATGCGCGCCCGTCGGCAGCGACGCCGGCCGTGTGCGTCAGCGTGACTTTCGAGGCGCGCGGCTTCGCGCGCCAGAAGCCCACGCGGCGTGCCCAGCGCCCGCCGCCGGCCGGCTCAAGTCCGAAGTCGGCCGCCGGAGCTAACGGCACGCCCATCGCCGCGACCTGCTTGGCCGTCACCATGCGCGACAGTACCCCGGCGCCCTGGCGCCAGACGGGCGTTCCGCTGAGCGGCGACGATGCCAGCACCAGCGCGCCGCGAAGCACGCGCTGATCGCGGATGCCCTGCGAATACAGCGATCCGATCTGCGCGGCGACGACGGCGGCCGACGCAATCGTTGAGTCCACGCGCACGCGAGCCTTGGAATGCGGCGCGGCGGTGGTGAACCACTCCGGCTTCAGCCGCTCGTTCCACGGAAGCTTTTTCGCGAGCGTCGAAGCAACCGGAAGGATGCCGACCAGGCCGGCCGGCGCGATCAGATCGGGCTTGACGTGGTTGTCCAGCGACGGGCCCGACGACGAGGTGCGCGCGACGCCACGGCCGTCGAACGCGCCGACGGCGATGACCTCGGGAAGGTTCGCGATGCCGAAGATCGTCTGATAGTTCGGGCCCAGATCGCCGGCCGGCGCAACGACGGGAAGGCCCTTCTTCGCCAGCGCCGACAACTGCTCGCGCGCCGAGCGCCACCGCTGGACCGCCGAGGCCCACCGATCCATCGTCCCGGCGGATCCGCCGTCCAGTTTTCCTCGCTGGTTGCTGCGCGCATCGTCTGCGGTTGCGGCTCCAAAGACGGCCTTGCCGCGCTTGGTGCGAAGCGGCGCATCGCCGATCGCGGTCAGCAGTGCCGTCCAAGACGATTCGCGCTTTGACGCCGGCGTCGAGAGCAGCAGCGTCGCCGGGTCCACGAACTCCGATCCCGGAACGGCGTAGAGGACGGCATCGATCTTTGTGG
>JBKKBA010000203.1:0-3801 GCA_046714275.1 Actinomycetota bacterium | reverse complement strand
CCGGCCGGCGCGCCGGTCAGCGCGACGACGACCTTTGTCTTCGATCCGGCAGCGGTGAGCACCGCCGTGCCCGATTCGCCGGAACCATTCTGCTCGACAAGCGTGATCGTCACGGTCTTTGCACCCTTTGCCGCCGGAGGAGTGGTGGCTCCGCCTCCTGTCTGGAGGATTGCGGGAGTGTCCGCGTCGCTGCAGGCCGCAAGCAGCAGCATGAGCGCCGTCGCTGAAATGGTTCCGCGCAGGATTGCCGAACGCATGCCGTCCTCCCTTGGTCGATTTCGCTGAAGGTATACCGCAGGCTCCCGCTCTTCTGCCGGTGGGGCCGGATCAGGTTGATATCATCGGCCGGGAAAGCAACGCGTGCCCTGCGCGTCCAGGCACGCCAAACAGTCCCTAGGCGCGCAGCTCATCAACGAAAAGGTTTCAAGATTCAGGCCGGGTTAGCTTAGGCGGCAGAGCGGCGGCCTTGTAAGCCGTTGACGTCGGTTCGACTCCGGCACCCGGCTCTCAACGCTGGATCCGGCAGATGCCGGAACGATGACGGCGGCCGATAGACTACGGCCCGATATGACCAAGGCCTGGAGTTCGGCGCTGTCTCAGTTGGATGAAGCAGCCGCGTTCATGGGGCTGGATCCCAACCTGCATGCGATCCTGCGCAGCCCGAAGCGGACCCTCACGGTCAGCGTGCCGGTCAAGATGGATGACGACCGGGTCGAGGTCTTCACCGGATACCGGGTCCATCACAACATTTCCCGTGGCCCTGCAAAAGGGGGAATCCGCTATCACCCCGATGTGAGCCTGGACGAGGTCAAGGCTCTGGCGATGTGGATGACCTGGAAGTGCGCCGTCGTGGGGATTCCCTACGGAGGAGCCAAGGGTGGCGTGGTGCTGGACCCCAAGCGCCTCTCCGATCGAGAGCTGGAACGGATGACTCGCCGGTATGCCAGCGAGATCCTTCCGTTCATCGGCCCCGGACGAGACATCCCGGCGCCCGATGTCAACACCGACGAGCGGATCATGGCATGGATCATGGACACCTACTCCATGAACAGTGGCTATTCGGTGCCGGGTGTGGTGACGGGCAAGCCGGTTGCGATCGGCGGATCACTGGGCCGGGGCGGAGCCACCAGCCGCGGCGTCGTGTTCTGCGCGTTGATGGCGATAAAGCAACTGGGGCGGACGCCCGAGGGACTGCGCGTTGCGGTCCAGGGTTTTGGCAAGGTTGGAGGCTTTGCGGCGCAGCTGTTCCACGATGTCGGTTGCAACGTCGTGGCCGTTTCGGACTTCAAAGGTGGGGTGTACAACAGCCGCGGGCTCAACCCGACCGCGCTGCTGCGCCATCGCGACGAAGCGCAGACCGTGTTCGGTTTTCCCGGCGGCGATGCGCTCACCAATCAGGAGCTTCTGGAGCTGGACGTGGACATGATCGTGCCCGCCGCGTTGGAAGATCAGCTCACAGAGGCGAATGCCGATCGCGTGCGGGCAGCGATTGTGGTCGAAGGGGCCAATGGTCCGACGACGCCGGAAGCCGACCAGATCCTGAACGATCGCGGGGTGCTGGTGGTGCCCGACATCCTGGCCAATGCCGGAGGCGTCACCGTTTCCTACTTCGAGTGGGTTCAAGACATCGCCGCATACTTCTGGAGCGAAGATGAGGTCAACGCCCGCCTTCGCGAGATCATGGAGCGCTCCTACGACGCCTGCCGCTCCTACGCCGAGGAGCGCGGCGTCCGGCTGCGGCTGGCCGCCCTGGCCATCGGCATCAGCCGGGTCGCCGAGGCGCATGCCGTACGGGGCTTGTTTCCGTGACGCCGTTCCCGGTTGCGCCCCTGCGGGCGCGGCCTGTGGCAGAATCGGCAGGTCCGGGCGCTGCGGTGCCCGGCGGAAGGACATGATGGAAGAGACAACGACGCTGGACCCGCTCTCCGAGCGGGATATCGAGATCCTCGCCTTCGAGCGCGAGTGGTTCAAGCATCCCGGATCCAAGGAGCGCGTCGTCAAGGATCGCTTCGGCGTCTCGGCCACGCGCTACTACCAGATCCTGAGTGCCCTGATCGACTCACCCCAGGCGGCCGCCTACGACCCGATGCTGGTCAAGCGGCTCCAGCGGATGCGCGACGCTCGCAAGCGCCAGCGGGCGCAGCGGCGCTTGGGCATGCGACAATAGCCCCCGATGCCCGGAAAGCACGCACCAGCTTCATCCAAGTCGTTCCTGATCTCACTTGGGACCGCCGCCGGTGGCGCGCTTGCCGCGCTGGCCGTTGTCGTCGGCATCGCGCTTGTCGCGCTCAACGCCGGCAGCGATAAGGCTCCGGCGGATCCCGCAATCGGGTCCACGCCCCCCCGCACCACTCCTCCACCCAGCCCCAGCGCTTCCGCGACCCAGTCGGTGCTGCCGTCGGAGTCGGCTTCTCCGGCGGGGGAATTGACGCCGGTTGAGCGGACGACGCTTCGGATCCTCAACGGAAGCGGCACGGCCGGCCAGGCGGCGCGCATGGCCGAGCGAGCGAAGAACGAGGGCTATCCCAGCGCGAAGGTCGGCAACGCCGATGATCGCGCGCCGAAGTCGACGGTTTTCTACGCCCAGGGCGCGCGCGAGGAGGCCAAGGAGTTCCAGCGGCGCTTCCCGGAGTTCACCGAGATGGCAGCGGCGCCTAGCTCGTTTGCGACCGACGTGATGCTGACGATCGTCATCGGCTCGGACTACCCGAAGCCGTCGGCTTCGCCGTCGCCGTCGGCGTCCTAGACGTCGGCGTTTTTGACGTCGGCACTTTTGAGGTCGGCGTCGCTGTGGGGCTTGGTGATTCCGCCCCGCCCTTTGTGGATCGATCGATCAGTCGTAGCGATGTCGTCGAACGCACGATGACGCTGCCACCCTGCGGTCCGGCTCCTTCCACCGCGAACCGGCTTTCTACCCGTGCGTCGATCAGAACGGGAAAGCCCAAGTCGAAGGCAAACGCGGTTTCGGTTGCTGCCGTTTCTGTTCCGTCCAGTTGCAAGGCGCCGGACGTGCCTTGCCGCTGACGTCGAACGGGCCGGACCGTTGCCGTAGAAACCACGACACAGCGGTAGTCACCGACGACCCGCAGCGCGGCCACCCGAGCCGATCGGTGGCCCGTGCGCCCGTCGTCGGTCACGATCGTAGAGCGCCAGCGGTCGGCGACTCGAACCCGGCCGTGTCGCAACGGTACTCCCAGCAGCGCCCCCAGATCTTCCGGTGAGCCTCCCAGCGCCACCGGGGCGCCGCCCACGGGTTTGACCATGGTCACGTCCCCGGCAGCATCGACCGTGACGTCGGCCTCCTGCGGCTCGGGAGGATCCACGACGCGGCCGTCGCGCTCGAAGCGCGTTGCGGTGACGCTGACTCGAAGCGTGACCCTATCCGTCGCGACCAAGGTCACCCGGATGCTGGTCGTTGCATCCAGCGAGGTCGTCTCTGTCTGACGCAGGCCGGGAACGTCGATGCGCGTGGTCGCCGTGGTCTGGAGCCGGTAGACGCGAACTTCTCCGGGGGTGAACTTCAACGACAGCGAGATGCGCGGCGTCGAACACGAAGCCAGGACCATGGCGAGCCCCACCCAGATCGCAATGCGTCGCATCCCAACAGTGTAATGCCCTTGCCAAAGCCTGCCTGCTAGCGTGGCGGCGTGAGCGACCACCCTTCCTTGCAAGCGTTCGCGGGAGTGCCGAATGGGCGAGCGGGCATCTTCTGTGACTTCGATGGAACGCTGTCGGCGATCGTGGACGATCCCGCCCTGGCCCCGCCGGTTCCCGGGGCGGCCTCAGTGCTTTCGGATCTTG
>JBKKBA010000202.1:0-6777 GCA_046714275.1 Actinomycetota bacterium | reverse complement strand
CTTCAGCAGACGATCGCGAACGAACACATCCATGACGTTGTTGGTGTCTCCGTCTACCAGGGCGCCGTCGGAACCGAAAACAACGAAACGCCCATCGTCGGAGATCGATCGTTGACTGATGTTCGTGGACTTCGCTGCGTCTCGGACCCCTTCTAGCTCATGCCCCGGCTCCGGGACGCTGACGAGCTCCGTCACGCCGGTCAGTAGGTCACGCACGAAGGCGTCTTGGGAAACATCCTCGTCCCGCTGGCTCATCAGGACATCAGTGAGAAGGACGATCCACCTACCATTTCGTGACATGGAATTCAGCCGCACACCATTTCCGAACCCATTGTCGCGAGAAACCCACCGCGTCGTGCCGTCGCGCCGGTCCCGAACGAAGACGTCGAACGCCTCGTCGTTGTCGCCTTCGACAACGTTCGGGGACCCGGACTGGAAGGCAACGTAGCGGCCGTCCGCCGACATCATCGAGAAGAAAACGCCGGCGTCCTGGCCAAACAGATCCACCGAGGAATATCGAGGACCGGGACGAATCTGCTCATCGCGGTCGCTCAACGAGACGCGTTCGGTGCGACCGGTCCGCATGTCGCGGACGAAGGCATCCGGGACGTCGTTTGTGTCTCCGGCCACGAGGTCAGAAGCGGCCGAAGAGAACAGCACGTAGCGTCCGTCGTCTGAAACTTGCGGGCGGGAACTTGAATCATTTGCTGCTCTCCCGTTGAGCCCGACCGACACCAGGCTCGTCGTCCCAGCCTGCCGATCGCGGAAGAACACGTTGGAGCAATCCTCCTCGACCACCCCCCGGAGACAGGTACGTGCATCCATGCCGGGGACGAGGTTGGTCGCCTGAGACGCGAACGCGACGTATCGGCCGCCGTCGGAAACCGACGGGCTGCGGGAGGCCAAGTTCCCAGCCTTGCCCGTCGTCGACACGCTCGCAAGGATCGTCGAACCGAATCTCATGAGGTGAAACGTCAGCTCTCCGCCCTGTACCGCCGCGCCGATCTGGAACAGGTACGTCGTCCCCGAGGTCACATCAACCTTGATCTGCGAATCCCCCTGCGTATCGAAGTCGCAGCCGTGCTCCAACTGCTGGAGCCCGCCCGAGGATCGACGATAGGCCGCAAGCGACGTGCGATAGCCCGTCCCAAACGTGTCGGCCAGCAACGCCTCGCTGCGGGTCGCCGTGTAGCGATACCAGACCGTTCCGCCGAGTTGCGGCCCGCACTCGGGCTCTCCCGCCTCACGGTCCGCCTCCGCCGTGGACGTGCGGCCGGTGAAAGGCAGCCGCGTCACGTCATACGCATTCGACTGATCGTCGTTCGAGAAAGCGTGATCGACCACTTCGCCGGCTGCGTCGTCCACGCCGCCAACCCCGTCCCGCTCTCGCGCCCGCAAGCCGGCACGATCCAGCTTCGGCTCCGCCAACGCCGCTCCCGGTCCCAGCGCACGATTGATGAAACGATCCGTCAATGGCTCGATTCCGACTCGGTTCGCGCCCAATCCGATCTCCGCCGGCGAGGCCAAGCGTGGAAGCAAGCCCCCGGAGGTCGTCAAGCCGAGCAACACGGCGGTGACCAGAATCACGTAGCAGACGCCCAGGAGCGCCGGCATCTTTACCCATCTCACCAGCGGATTCACCTCATTCAAAATTCGTTGCATCAAGCCCTCGTCCCTGCAGATAGCGTCTCCATCGCACAGGCTTCACCTCAGGAAGGTTGTCCCTCTGTCACATGAGGCGTTAGCGCTCTCGTAACCTTGTTTCCTCCCGCGAAACTACACGGACAAATCGGGCAGATCTTGACACCACGCGTGCTTCAGGAATGCCGACCAGCCTGCACGCTACCTGCCATGAGTAGCACATGAAGGATGCTACGATAACCGCATGATGGATGCCATGAAAAAGGGCCGGCTTCTGCCCCGGCATGCGCGGGATCTGCTGCGGCGTTCCCTGGGTGAGGCGCGCGTCGTCGTTGTGAATGGGCCGAGGCAGGCCGGCAAAACCACGCTGGTGCGGGACCAACTGGGCCCCGCGCTCGGCGGCACGTTTCTCTCGCTCGACGACGGGGACCAGTTTGCCGCGTGCATGGCCGACCCACCGACCTTCCTCGACCGTCCACGGCCGGTCATCATCGACGAATTCCAGCATGCCGGCGACCGGCTGCTGCGAGCGATCAAGCTCATCGTCGATCGCGACGGTGCGAAAGGCCAGTTCCTGCTTGCCGGTTCGACGCGCTTCCTCACGCTGCCGCGGATATCGGAGTCGCTCGCGGGCCGGGCGCATGTCGTCGATCTGTGGCCGCTGACGCAGGGCGAGCGCGACGACCTTGGACCGGATGCCGACTCGTTGCTGCCCCGGATGTTCGAGTCCGGGCCCCTGGCGCGCACGGATGGGCGCGAGCGGCCGAACCGCTACGGCTATATCGAGCGGATATGCCGAGGCGGATATCCGCAGGCCCACAGCGACGACACGCCGGCGCGCAGGAGCTTCTTCAGGAACTACGTGAGGATGGTCACCCAACGCGACGTGCCCGACATCAGCCGGATCCGCCACGTGGAAGAACTGCCGCGGATCCTGCGCATGCTCGCCGCCCTCACCGCGCGCGAAATGACGGACGTGCAGGTGGCGGAACGCCTAGCCATCGACAGGCGCACGCTGCGAGCCAACTACCTGCCCCTGCTCCAGACCGTGTACCTGACCCTGGAGTTACCTGCATGGTCGCGCAACCTCGTGTCGCGCGTCTCAAAGCAGCCGAAGAGGTATCTCGTGGACACGGGGCTCGCCGCCCACCTGATGGGGACCGACGCCACACGTCTGGCAGAGCCCACGGCTCCCGCCACCGGTCAACTGGTCGAGACGTTCGTGGTGAACGAACTCGTGCGACAGGCGGCCCGCTTCGCGGACGAGCTCGGCGTCACGCTCCACCACTATCGCGCGCACACGGGATCGGAGGTAGACGTCGTGATCGAGAGCGACGACGGTCGCGTTGTGGGGATCGAGGTCAAGTCTGCCGCGTCCGTCCGCGCGGAAGATTTCCGCCACATCGTCGCCGTCCGCGACCGGCTCGAGGGCGTCCGCGACACGCGGTTCGTTCGCGGAGTGGTGCTCTACACGGGCCGGCAGTCCCTCAGTTTCGGAGAAGGTCTGGAGGCCTTGCCTCTCGCCGATCTATGGATGCCTCCCCGGTGATCACCCATCACGTCCTGCGACGCGCTCGGTCCTTCGGAAACAACTGCTAGGGCATCCACATCTCCGCGCTGTGGGGCGGCCTAGAAAGACCATTTCGGCAAATCTTCGGGGTCGTAGACGCAGAACGTTCCCGTTCGGATTGATCGTGACAGGTGCTCCCAGAGTGGCTCGTCCTGCTCGCGAATAGTTTTCAGCGCCGCGGCGATCGCGTTTCGGACGCTGACCCGCGCTCGCCCCGCGGCCGAGGGTGCGCTTCGAACGCGGCCGCCTAACCCGAGCGCCGATGACAGCGCCTGCTCGAGTTCCTGCCTCTCCGCTTTAAGCCGGGACGAGCGTTCGGCGTCGTTCCACGACTCGGCTTGCCCTATCTCTTCTTTCAAGTCCAAGATCCTCTGGCGGTACGCCGCGATCGCTTTCGCATCCAGCACCGGGTCGTCGTTGGATCCGACGCCCAGCGCATCCTCCTTGGCCGCTGCAGGCTTGGCCGCGGCAGGCTTGGTCGCTGCAACTCCAATCGAGGCGATCTCGAAGGCGTGCAGCTCTTTCCGGGGCACGCGGAGAAGCGCAGCGAGATACACCAAGCCGCGCATATCTTTCACGTGCGATTCCCGCTCCTCGAAGCGGAGGATCCAGAAGTCACCGCGGTTGATGAACGCTGCCGATTGCGTTTCCCCGGGCGCGGGCGCGGGCGGAGTGGCGGTGCGCGATCCGGTCGCGCCGGCAGCCGCGCGGATCTCCTCCAGAACGATTCCCGCGATGGTCGACGGAAAGACCAGATCGCCGCGCAGGATGCGCACGACGGCATCCGCGATCTCGCTCGAGCCCGCCGTCTTCACCAGATAGCCGGACGCGCCGGCCTGGATCGCTTCAACGACGTTCGCCCGAGCGTTGGACGAAGACAGCATCAGGATCCGAACCTCGGGGAGCATCTTGACGATGCGCCGCGTGACCTCCACGCCGCCGAGCGACGGCAGGTCCACGTCCATGATGACGATGTCGGGGCGCGTGCGCTTCGCCTCGGCGATCGCTTCCAGGCCGTCCCCTGCTTCGGCGACGACGCGAGCGACACCGGTTGCTTCGAGAACCTGCCGGAGCGTCTCACGCCACATCGGATGATCGTCGACGAGCATCGACGAGGGGAGGGTGGGCGTCGACTTGGGTTTCGGGCGTCGGCCCTTCGCCGGGCGGGCGGACATGCCGCTCATTCTGCACGATCGGGTTGACCCATGCGCTTATCGGAGTCGTGGGGGCCGGGGGTTCAAATCCCTCCTTCCCGACTGAAACGCAAGCCTCTGACCAGGGAAGGCGTGCCTTTCAGAGCCAGGCGTGCGCATCCGTGTGCATTTCCGAGCGGGAAATCTCGGGCCTTTTCGCGGATTCTCGTGCGCGACCGATCCGATCTAGGGCGTGAAGAACGACCCAATGCGATACGGCGGTGTTCCGGTAGAGTCGAACGATCATGCTGTCGCTGCCGGAAGCCGTCACGATCGTTGAGGTTGGGCCTCGCGACGGGCTCCAGAACGAGTCGGAACTGGTCCCCACCGACGCCAAGGTTGCCTTCATCGACGCGCTCTCCGGCTCGGGACTTCGACACATCGAGGTGACGGCCTTCGTCAGCCCGAAGGCCATCCCGCAACTGGCCGATGCGGAAGAGGTCTGCAAGCGGATTGTGCGCGCGCCCGGCGTGGTCTACAGCGCACTGGTCCCCAACCGGAAGGGTTACGAGCGCGCCACGAACGGCGCCGGGCTTGGCGACATCGCCGTGTTCCTGTCGGCGTCGGAAACCCACAACCAGAAAAACATCGGCTGCAGCATCGACCGGGCCTTCGTGCGCTACGAAGAGGTCACCGAAGCGGCCGCGCGCGACGGCGTCGCCGTCCGCGGGTACGTGTCCACAGCGTTCGGCTGTCCGTACGAAGGCGACGTTCCCATCCAGCAAGTCGCCGCGGTCGCGCAACGGATGCTGGACTTGGGCGTGCGGCAAGTCTCGCTGGGCGACACGACCGGCATGGCCAACCCGCAACAGGTCGCCGCAACAATCGAACGGTGCGCGGCGTTCGCCGGCTTGAACCAGATCGCTTTGCACCTGCACGACACGCGCGGCACCGGACTTGCGAACGCGCTGGCCGGACTACAGTCCGGTGTCACCACCTTCGACGCCTCCACCGGCGGACTGGGCGGATGCCCCTACGCGCCGGGCGCGACCGGCAACGTCGCAACCGACGAGATGGTCTACCTGTTCGAACAGATGGGCGTGCGCACCGGCATCGATGCCGCCAGACTGCTGGATGCCGCTGAAATCGTCGGCGCCGCGATCGGCCGCGAACCGCCCAGCCGCTACCTCAAAGCCACACGCGCCACACAAGCGCGCGAAGCGAGCGAAGCGCGCGAAGCCACGGAGCCCGGCGGTGCCTGAGGAGGGAATCCGCGTCCAGCACGACGGCGCCGTGGCGACGATCACCATCGACCGTCCCTCCGCCGCGAACTGCCTGTCACGCACCACGCTGGCCGAGCTAAAGAACGCCGTCGCTCAAGTCGGAACGGCGAAAGATGCACGGGCGGTGATCCTGACCGGCGCCGGCGATAAGGCGTTCTGCGCCGGCGCCGACCTGAAGGAGCGCGCCGGCATGAGCGACGCGCAGGTCCGGGATTTTGTGCGCACGATCCGCGACCTTGGCTCGGCGATATCGGCCTTGCCGCAGCCGGTGGTCGCGGCGATCAACGGCGTTGCCTTCGGTGGTGGCTGCGAATTGGCGCTGGCCTGTGACATCCGGGTGATGGACGAGCGCGCACAGATCGGCTTGACCGAAACCAGCCTGGGCATCATCCCCGGTGGCGGCGGCACGCAACTGCTGCCGCGGCTGATTGGACCCGCTCGCGCCATCGAGATGATCGTGACCGCACGCCGCGTGGGCGCCGAAGAGGCGCATCGCATCGGCTTGGTCAACCAGATCGCACCTGCGGGCGGCGCCCTGAAAGCCGCAATGCAGGTCGCCGAACGCATCGCCGCGAACGCTCCGATCGCGGTGCGCGCGGCCAAGGAAGCCGCCCGCCTGGGCTCGGCTCTGCCGATGGCCGACGCGCTGCAACTAGAGACGACCCTCTACGATCGCTGCCTGGGAACCGCGGATCGCATCGAGGGATTGACGGCCTTTCGCGAAAAGCGCCCGCCCGTCTACCGCGGCGAATGACGGAAGAATGAGGGAGAATGACCCCGCGATGACCGAGCAGCCGCCGCAGCACACGCCCGAAGCGCTTCGCGCGCTCACCCAGACCGTGCACAAGGGTGGCGTCGCCAAATACCACCAGGCGGCGGCGAAGAAGGGAAAGCTGTTCGTTCGCGACCGGCTGGCTCTGCTTCTGGACAAGGAGTCCCTGGTCGAGGATGGCTTGCTGGCCAACGTGCTGGCCGGGGATCTGCCGGCGGATGGCGTGGTGACCGGCATGGGAAAGATCGACGGCCGGACCGTGAGCGTCATGGCCAACGACTCGACGGTGAAGGCCGGAGCGTGGGGCGCGCGCACCGGGGAGAAGATCCTGCGCATCCAAGCGACGGCGATGCGCCTGCGCGTGCCGCTGATCTATCT
>JBKKBA010000201.1:0-3517 GCA_046714275.1 Actinomycetota bacterium | reverse complement strand
CGTGGCGCTGGGATATTCCTGAACCCACGCTCCCCCGGCGATCGGCTGCACGAAGCCGCCGGCGCTCGCAGGCAGGAACAGCGATTCGAACGCACCACGCGCGGAGCGTTCGTAGCGCCGGTCTCCGGTCACCTTCGCAATCGACAAGAGCGACCCCATCAGCGTCGTCTGCGCCAGCCCCGAGAACCACGGAGCGCGAAGCCTGCCGGCGCGGCCGAGGGCGTAGGGGAACGAGTATGGAAAGAGCACCGCGTCGTCGCGCGTCACTGCGCCCGCAATCAGGGCATCCGCGACGGTCGTCAGCAAGCAACGCCGCCGGGCATCCGAATACGCCGCATTGCTCAGAACGGCCTGCAGGTAGAGGGCGGCATCTTGCGGATTGCGCCGATAGTTGGAGTTGCCCGGCACACATCGCTTGGCGATCGGCTGGGGACGAGCCAAGCGAGGACGCAACGGCTGAGATCGCAGTGACTCAACAACGGCGGGGCGCCACAATCCGCTCTGCTCAATGCGCTGAGCCCGAAGATCTTCGTCTTCGCCGCCCGGGGCCACCAGCCTTACGGCAAAGTCCCCCGGCTTGATCGGGGGTCGCCCGCATCCCGGCGCAACGGCAAGCGCCGCAAGCACCAGCAGGATCGTCCGGCGTCGGCTCCCCATACTCGCCTGAACGCTTCAGCCTGCCCTGAAGGTTGCGCCGGCGCGCGGCTCCATCGACCGGCGACAAATCTGGACGATGATGCAACCAAGGAGGCACACCAAAGCGTTCCGAACGGTGTGATCGAGCAAGCGGTGGAGTCACGGGAGATCTCGGGAAGCCGGCTTGACGACCTATATCGCGAGCATGCACCGGCCGCACGCCGCCTTGCCTACCTGCTGACCGGGGATCGCTGGGCGGCCGACGACCTGGTCCAGGACGCGTTCGTCCGGATCGCCGGGCGCTTCCTGGACTTCCGCGATCCACAGTCCGCCGGCGGGTACGTCCGCAGGACCATCGTGTCGCTGGTCATCTCCCGCCGTCGCCGCAAAGCCGTCGAAACCAAGCATGCCCAGCGGACCCCCCCGGTCGCGCCGTACGTCGATCCGGATCCCGCCGAGCGCGACGCGATCTTTCGGAGCATGGCGCATCTGTCGGAGCGACAGCGCACCGCGCTCGTCCTTCGCTACTACCTGGACCTCAGCGACTCCGACATCGCCGACGCTCTCCGCTGCCGCCCGGGGACCGTCAAGTCGTTGCTTTCCCGCGGCATCGATGCACTGCGTGAGGTGATAGACGATGAGTGACTTCGAACGCCGGTTGCGCGAATCGCTGAGCCAACGCGCCGCCGACCCGGTGCCAGGCGAGCCGTCGATGCCGCAAGCAACCCGTCGGCGGGTCCGCGTTCAGCGCGTGACGTCGGCGATGTCGATGCTGCTGATCGCGGCGATTACGACGGTCGGCGCTACGACGCTGCTTGGCCGCCCGGGAGGATCCGCATCCGGCCCGGTCGGCCCGGGGCCGATGCCGTCGATCACGCGGCAGCCGTTTCCGGCGACAACCACCACGCCGTCGCACGCCCCGATCTCCCGATCGACTCCCCCGAAGAGTGCGCTGACGCTGGTCGGCAAAGTTCCCCAGGCCGGTGTCAAGATTGTCGCCCACGGCGGCGTCTGGGTGGTCGCCCCCAACCGGCTCTTCAAGTACTCGCTTGCGGGGAAGATCGAAAAGCGGTTGGTGGCCTCAACCTTGTTGGGTTCGAACGCTGTGCTGGAAACACAGGCGCTGGCCGCCGACGGCAGCGGCCTCTGGCTGGCCGGATCCGGCGCCGGCGCCGTCGATCGCACCCTCGCGTCGGGACGATGCGCATCCGTGCAGCCGGCCGGGGGGGATCGAGACGGCGATGCGTTCGTCGTCCGAATCAACGCAAGGACCCTGTGCCCAACATCCTTCATAAAGCTCGGAACCGTTCAACCGGCGACTTCCTCCCCCGGGCTGATCCCTCCGGCAAGCGCGTCACCCTCCTCAACGCCGGCCTCGCGCTACGTTCGTTGGCATGGCATCGCGTTCGCGTCGGGCTCGCTGTGGATCGGCGCGGAAGGCGGCATGCTCCGCGTGGATCTAGAGTCGAGCGAGCTCACCGAACTGGGGATGGATGCGCATTCGGTCGGCGCAGGCTTCGGAAGCGTCTGGGCTGCGATCGCGAACGGACGAGGAACCGCGAATGAGGAGAACTTCATCGCGCGAATCGATCCCGCCACAAACCAGATCATCGCCAAGATCGAAGTCCCGCCCGGCGACCGGGCGGCAACAGACTTCAACGAGGTCTATGTCGGCGAGACGGCGGTGTGGGCCGAAGGCTGGGGCGTTGTTTCGCAGATCGCCCCGGCCACGAATGAGATCGCCGCTCGATTCGATGTCGGCGGAGAGCACCTTCAAGGCGACATGGCCGCCGGCCGCAACCGCTTCTTCCTGGCCGACAGCGGATCGAACAGCGACGGAGTGTGGGCCGTCGATACAAAGACCGGCAAGCGCCTTCCGAAGATCCAATTTGGCTCGACGCCGCAAGGACTAGTCGTTGCCGGTGGCGCGCTCTGGTTCACACTCAACGACGGCGGCTTCGAAGGCATCTACCGGCTGGCGCTCTGACCAGGCACACCTCTTCCTATCCGTGTCCGATTTTCTTCGTGGCTTGAAGGTGGCCTTCGATGCCGGTAACTCGCGTTTGCAGCCGACCGCGCTCCTGGGGTGAGTGGTATCGTGGCCGTAGAAACGGTCGTTCTACGGACCGATCGGTGGCCGATTGAGTCATACTGGGATGGCCAGTACGGGTGAGAGGACGCGATAGACGTGACCAAGGCTTTGCATCGTGCGTTTGAGGCTGCATCCAGTCTCCCCGACGAGGCGCAGGATGAGTTGGCTGCGGCCATCCTTGAGGAACTCGAGCTGGAGGAAGCCTTTGATCGCCGCTTGACGGAAACCGCGCCTGCGCTTGAACGCCTGGCCGAGGAGGCCCTCGCCGAACATCGAGCCGGGCTCACCGTCCCGCTCGACCCCGACAGCCTTTGAGGTCGCGAACCACGCGCCAGTTCCGCGATGCATTCGTTGGGCTGCCCAAGGACACCCAGCGCCGAGCGCGCGAGGCGTATCGGCGTTTCCTCGCCGATCCTGGTCATCCCGGGGTCCGATTCAAGCCCGTTCAGGGAGTCCCGGGCGTCTGGTCCGCTCGCGTCGGTCTTGGCTACCGCGCGTTGGCCACGCGGGACGGCGAGGACGTCATCTGGTTCTGGATCGGTACACACGCGACCTACAATCATCTCATCGACACGCTGTGAAGTGCCGCAAGATCGAGGGGAGGGAAGGTGGCAGAGAGACAGCACGTGCGGAGGCGAGATTTATTGCGCGCGGCCTTGTTCGGCGGAGCCGCCGTTGCCGGCACCGCGGTGCCGGCAGCCGCGAAAGCGGGACGCAGCATGGGGGCGTCGCGTACACAGGCCGTATACGACGTGGCCTACCACGGTGACAAAGAACGCTACACACCTA
>JBKKBA010000200.1:0-6768 GCA_046714275.1 Actinomycetota bacterium | reverse complement strand
GGGCAATGGGCATCGGAATCAGCCTCTTCATCGGAGCCGTCGGCGCGATCTTGCGTTACGCGGTCACGGGTCCGAGCAACCAGCAGGGCTTCGACATCCACACCGGCGGCGTCATCCTGATGGTCGTCGGCGGCATCGGGTTGCTGCTCTCTATGCTGTTTTGGAGCAGTTTCGCGCCGTTCGGTCGCCGCGACCAATCCTTCAGCCGCCGGGAGGAAACATCCACTCTGGACGGCCATGAAAGCGGCCGGGTCGTGAGCGAGACTCGGGATCACGTCGCAGGTTAAGCGTCACGTTTTGAGATCGACCGGCGCCGGAAACGCCGGGCCCCAGTTTCCCGCTTGGGCCCGGCCGGCCGCCACGCACCAAGAAGGATGGCGCACCGCAGCCAGCATTGCAGCCAGAGAACAAGGAAGCACCCGGCCGATGTGCCTTCGAGCCGGTAGAGGGAGATCGACATGCTCGACCCGGGAGCGCACCAGGAACTGCTCAGGGTTTACAGCCGGCAACGGGGCCACGCTGTGCATCTTGACCTCAGCGGAGAGATCGACGTAGCGACGACACCCGACCTTGAGCAATGGCTTGTGGAAGCGGACGGCCGGCGGGAAAGCACCACGATTGTCGTTGACCTGGAGAACGTCACGTTCATGGACGCCGGTGGTCTTCGCGCCTTCCTGCGAGCGGCGGAGCGAGCCGGACGAAGCGGTCGGAGCTTCCAGATGATCAAGGCATCTTCGATAGTACGGAAGGTCCTCCAGATCACCCACACCACCCATCTCCTTGACTTGATCGCGGGCGTCGACGGTCGTCCGTCCCCTGCATCGGATCGGCGGAGAGCCGATGTCGCTCCCTGAAAAACGAGCGGTGACGCTGCCGTGACGCCATCGCCCGATACTCACCTATGAAATGACCGGCGGAATGGTGCGATCACGCCTGAAAGAGACATTCCGCGGGGCGGAATGCGGATCCTGGTGGTGGCGTCGTGGACATCGTAGATCTGGGTAACGGAACGTGGGCAGTGGAAGATTCTGCTGCCGATACGGCGCTTGCCTCGGACATCGCGGCTCGCGACGACGTCGTCCCCTCGCTCGAAGACTTGACGGCGCCGGCAGCCCCCATGCCGCTGCTCGAAGACTTGATGGCGTCGGCAGCCCCCATGCCCGACGACGTGGGGTCGCCCGGCGCCCGCTGAGTTTGCCGGAGGATCCATCACCCCACGCGCGGGCACATCCGTGAAACCCAAGAGACGTCTTCTTTCGCTACGACGGATCGTTGCGATTCTGATCACGCTGCTCCTGATCGAGTACCTGGTTCTTCCCCAACTGATCGGCGCAAGCAAATCCCTTGCGTTGCTCCGGCAGATCAACCTGGGATACCTGGCATTGGGGATCGCGCTCGAAGCGGCCTCCCTAGTTGCATACGCGCAACTCACTCGGTCGGTTCTCCCGCAAGATAGCGCGCCCGGTTTAGTCACAGTCCTGCGCATGAACCTGTCGACACTGGCGGTCAGTCATGTGGTTCCCGGAGGGACGATCGGCGGGTCTGCCTTGAGCTTTCGATTGCTTACACGGTTTGGAGTCCGCAGCGCCGACGCGGGCTTCGCGCTGGCCATCCAAGGCATCGGGTCGGCCGTCGTGCTGAACGTTTTGCTGTGGCTGAGCCTGGTGGTCTCGATCCCGCTTCGGGGCTTCAATTCTCTGTACGTCACCGCCGCGATCGTTGGCTCGATCCTTGTCGGTGGGTTCTTGGCGCTGGTCATCTTGCTGACGCGTGGCGAGCGACGGGCGGCGGCGTTGCTACGTTCGGTCGCCCGGCGCCTGCCGTTCCTTGACGAAGACACGGTGCACCGCCTGGTCCACCGGATGGCCGGTCAACTGCGGCTTCTGCTCTCGAATCGCCCCCTGCTGATTCGCGCCGTGGGGTGGGCCACGGCCAACTGGCTGCTGGATGCCGCCTCGCTTGGAGTATTCCTTGCCGCATTCGGCCACGTCATCTCACCCGACGGCTTGCTGATCGCCTTCTGCCTGGCAAACGTTTTGGCTGCCATCCCGATCACCCCCGGCGGCCTGGGCGTGGTGGAGGCCGTGCTCACCCCAACTCTGATCGGCTTTGGCACTCCGAAGTCCGTCGCGATCCTTGGAGTCATCTCGTACCGGGTCTTCAATTTCTGGCTCCCGATTCCGGCCGGCGGGATCGCGTACGTGTCCTTGAAGGCAAAGCGTTCCTCGCTCAGGGAATCTGCGAAAGAGCTTCTTGACGAGGCTTCACAGCACGAAGGCGTCTTGCCGCGGACCTTTGACGGCGAAGCGCCGGCGCTCTTCGACGGACCGGACAGCGCTACTGCTGCCCAAGGCTTGCCAGCACGGGGAGCAGACCGCGAAACGCAGCGCCGCGGTGGCTGATCTCGTCCTTCTGGCCGGGCGTCAGCTCTGCCATCGTTCGCTGCTCCCCTGCGGGAACGAAGATGGGGTCGTAGCCGAAGCCTCCGGTGCCGCGGGGCTGCGTGATCAGCGTTCCCTCCACGGTGCCCTCCGACATTGCTCGCGCCCCGGCCGGCCGAACCAGCACCGCTACGCAACGGTAGCGCGCAGTACGACTCTCGGCGGGAACCTCGGCGATTTTGGCGATCAGAAGGCTCAGGTTGTCCTGGTCGGTCGCACCGGGACCGGCGAACCTCGCCGAATGCACACCGGGCTTGCCGCCCAGCGCATCCACCTCGATGCCGGAGTCGTCGGCAAGCGCCGACTCGCCCGTCAGCTGCGCAAGCGATCGAGCCTTGAGCGTGGCGTTATCCAGGTAGGTGGTCCCCGTTTCTTCCGGTGCGATCCATTCCGGCGGCGGAGGGATGATCTCTACCCCGGCCGGAGCAAGGATCGAACGAATCTCACGGACCTTGCCAAGATTCGCCGTCGCCAGGCCGATGCGCACGGTCACGCAATGCCCAGCGCGTCGCGCTGCGCCGCGACCAGCCGCTTGATGCCGGCAGACGCCAGACCCAGCAGCGCGTGCAGCTCACCGTCGTCGAATGGAGCGCCCTCGGCCGTTCCTTGCACCTCGACGAAACGGCCGCCGCCGGTCATCACCACGTTCATGTCCACCGACGCGGCAACGTCCAGGATGTAGTCCAAGTCCAGGCGCGGCAGTCCGTCGACAATGCCGACACTGACGGCGGCAACCTCTTCCCGGATCGGCATGCTCTTGATTCTCTCCTGCTGCAGCACGGCCCGGCACGCGTCATACAGCGCCACGAATGCGCCGGTGATCGCGGCGGTTCGCGTGCCGCCGTCGGCTCTCAGCACGTCACAGTCGATCGTGATCGTGCTCTCGCCCAGCGCGCGCAAATCCGTCACGGCGCGCAGAGAACGGCCGATCAGCCGCTGGATCTCTTGCGTCCTGCCCGAAGGCCGGCCCGACTGAACCTCACGCGGCGTGCGGACCGTCGTGGAGCGGGGCAGCATGCTGTACTCGGCCGTGACCCACCCGCCGCCGGTTCCCCGCAGGAAGCCGGGGACTCGCTCCTCGAAGGACGCGGCGCAGATGACGCGGGTGTCGCCGACCTCGATCAAGCACGAGCCCTCGGCAACCTCCTGGAAGTTGCGCGTGATGCGCAGCGGACGCAGTTCATCGGCGGGACGCGTCACGAGCCGACCGTCCACGTGTCGCCCGCGTGGGCCGCTTCGACGACACCGTCGAACTCCGACGCCGCTTGCTCCAACGATCGCGACCGGTCGTAATGCGGCCAGATGTGCGTGAGCACCAGGCGGTCGACGCCGGCTTCCGCCGCGGCAAGGCCGGCTTGGCGCGCGGTCAAATGGATCGGCTGGCTGATCGCGGATTCACCGTCTTGCCAGGACGCTTCACAGACGAACAGATCGGCTCCCTGCGCAGCCAGAGCGAGCGCCGGGTTCGGACCGGTATCGCCCGAGTAGCAGAGCACGGAACCGCCGGCCTCGATCCGCATCGTCAAATTCTCGATCGAGTGGGCCGCCGGGAAGGTGCGGATACGGAACGGCCCGACGTCGGATTCTTCGCCCGGTTCGACCGCGGCCCAATCGAACACCTTGGGGAACTGCTTGCCGTCGCTCTGCCCGCCCAGGATGCGGCCGAACAGGTCGGGTCCGTTTCTTGGGCTGAGGATCGGAATGCGTCGGGGGCCCCACGGACCGAACTCGACGGCGTACAGGAAGGGGTACAGGTCGGTGAAGTGATCGGCGTGCATATGACTGATCGCCACCGCGTCGACACGATCGATGCCCGTGTGCTGCTGAAGGTTGGCAAGCGTTCCGCTGCCGGCGTCCATCCACAGCGTGAAGCCGTCGTGCGTCAGCAGGTAGCCCGAACAGGCATTGCCGGGGACCGGGTACGTGCCGCAAGACCCCAGGACGGTCAGCTTCATCGCGCCTCCGGAGCCGGCGCCAAAAGGGGGTTGGCTTCAACGGCGGTGATCTCGGGGCCTAGAAAACGAGAGCCGAGGGCGTGGAACGTGGCAACGTCGCCGCTGGAGACGAATCGATGCCGCGGCGCTTGGTCGGCCGTTCGGAACATCGACCGCCGGGTCAGCTCGGCGTAGACGTCCTGGGCCGTCTCTTCCGCGCTGGAGATCAGCACGGTGTCCGGCATCACCAGCTTCAGCACGCCCGAAAGCAGCGGATAGTGCGTGCATCCAAGGATCAGCGTGTCGACGTCGCAGGCGACCAGCGGCGCCAGGTAGGCGCGCGCGATGTCCACGATCTCGGGCCCCATCGTCTCGCCGCGCTCGACGAACTCGACGAAGCGCGGGCAAGCTTGCGAATGAAGGATCACGTTCTGGCGCGTGGCATCCACGGCCCGCTGGTAGGCGCCCGACGCAATCGTCAGCTCGGTTCCGATCACGCCGATCGCTCGGTTGCGGGTGGCCCGCACGGCGGCACGCACGGCCGGCTCGACGACCTCGACCAACGGTATCTCGGGGAACGCCCGGCGAACATGCTCCAGACCGGCGCTGGACGCGGAGTTGCAGGCGGCGACCAGCATCTTCACGTCCTGGGAGACCAGCCACGACGCGATTTGCAGCGCAAAACCTCGGACGTCCTCCCGCGAACGCGGTCCGTACGGATAGCGAGCCGTGTCGCCCAAGTAGACGATCTGCTCGCCGGGCATCAGGTCGATCAGGCCGCGGACAATCGTCAGTCCGCCGACGCCCGAGTCGAACACACCAATCGGTCGCGGGTCCATGACCGCGGAGTATATCGGCGGTTCGCTACAGCTTTTCACGATCCTTCCCACAAGCAAGAGCTCAGCGGCCCTATGCCCAGATCGTGCCCTCCAGCCGCGCGACCGCCTGGTCAAACGATCCCGTGTACGCCCCCGTTGACAGGTACTTCCACCCGCCGTCGGGCAAGAGCACGACCAAGTCGCCCGACTCCATCTTCTGTGCCGCTCGCTTCGCGACGTGGATCGCGGCCCCCGACGATATTCCGGCGAAGATCCCCTCTTTCTCCAGCAGCTCGCGGGTGGTGGCCAGCGCGTCGCGTGTGCCGACCTTGATCCGCCGGTCCAGCACCGACAGGTCGACGATCGGAGGGATGAATCCTTCGTCCAGGTTGCGAAGGCCGTAGACCAGCTCGCCGTATTCAGGCTCGGCGGCGACGATCTGCGCCTGCGGATTGTGTTCTTTGATGCGCCGGCCGCACCCCATCAGAGTTCCGCCGGTGCCCAGGCCGGCCACGAACACGGCCACGTCGGGGCAGTCGCGAAGAATCTCGATGCCGGTGCCGTCGTAGTGGGCCTGCCAGTTGGCGTCGTTGCCGTACTGATAGAGCATCAGATACTTCGAGTCCGCGGCCATCTCTTTGGCCAGCGCGATCGCGCCGTTGGATCCCTTAGCCCCTTCAGAGAAGACCATCTCGGCGCCGAACATCTCCAGGATCTGACGCCGCTCGATACTGACATTGTCGGGCAGCACGCAGACCAGGCGGTAGCCCTTGCGCTTGCACACCATCGCCAAGGCGATCCCGGTGTTGCCGCTCGTCGGCTCCAGCACAATCTTGTCGGTGGTGAGCGCCCCCGCCGCTTCGGCATCCAGCACCATCCGCAACGCGATGCGATCTTTCATCGAACCGGTCGGATTAGCTCCTTCAAGCTTCGCCCAAAACCGAACCTGGGGCTTCGGAGACATCGACTGGATGCCGACCAGCGGCGTGGCGCCGATCGCCGCCAGGATGTCGTCCGAGCGCGCCACGGTTATCCCCCGGCGACGGCCGGCAAGATGGAGATCACATCGCCGTCGGATACCGGCGTCTGCAGCGCCCCGGTGAACCGGATGTCTTCGTCGTTCAGGTAGATATTGATGAAGCGATGGATCTCGCCGCCGTCGGCCAGGATCGCATCGCGCAGGCCCGGATGCGCCGCGTCCAGAGCGTCAACGACCTCGGCGACGGTAGAGCCCGACGACTGCACGGCTTTCGACCCGCCGGTGTGCTTGCGCAAGACGGTTGGAACCCGAACTTCGACGGCCATCGCTCTCCTCTTTCCCTTCGAACCTGCACGACCGCCGGGACCTGCGGCCGGGCCCGGATGCCTTACGTGCGAACGACCTCCAACTCCGTAATTGTTCCCTCAACGATCCGAAACGCCCGAAGGTCCGGGCTCTGCTGGTCCTGTAGCGACACGAGCGCGTAGACGGCTTCCGGGTACAGCGCGCGCTCCACGTCGGTCGGCGACGGGAACGCCGGTGAATGGGTATGGGAATGATAGAAGCAAACGATGTCCCAATCATCGTCGTAGATC
>JBKKBA010000199.1:0-5177 GCA_046714275.1 Actinomycetota bacterium | reverse complement strand
GACAAGCGCCACGCTGTACTCGTCCCCGGCAAGCTGGGCCTGGGTCAGCCCCTTGGTGTCGCGCAACGCGCGAATCCGGCCACCGAGCGAGTTCAGACGGTTCATTGACTCAAGAATTTGACACACTATCCTGTGTTTGTCAATCTTATGGGAGCCAAAGGGGCCTCTTCCATCAGACGCCCAAATGGCGTAGCATCGAGCGGGGCAAGATGGAGGGGGAAGTTCGCATGCGAAACTTTTTGAAGAAGCGTGGCCCCGCGATTCGCTCGGCACTAGTACTGCTTGCCCTGCTGGGTGCGGCCGTCGCGGCGATGGCGGCCGACCAGTGGCCAGGCATCGGCAGCAACTGATCTTCTCATAACCCCACCGCGCTCTTCCGCGCTTTTCCCCTGATCGCTCACAATCCACGACATGCTTGAGCGTGTTCGCGATCCGTCCGCGTGGGCCGCGCTCCGAAACCTGTTCGGTGAGTACGTCGCGTCGCTCGGCTTTCCGCTGACGTTTCAGGACGTCGAGCGGGAACTCGCCGAGATCGAGACCGAGTATGGGCCTCCACACGGACGTGCATGGCTCGCGAAGCCAGATGGCCCGACCGCCGGCTCGATTGCGGGCGGGGTTGGCCTGCGTCGCTTCGACGAAGACTCCGGCGAGATCAAGCGCATGTACGTGCGACCGGCCTACCGCGGTACCGGGCTGGGGGCGCAGCTTGCGCAAGCGTGCGTGGATGCTGCGCGCGAGATCGGCTACCGCCGGGTGCTCCTGGACACCATCGCATCAATGGAGTCCGCGCTCCGAATCTACCGATCGCTCGGCTTCGTCCAGACGGGCCCCTACCGCTACAACCCGCTCCCCGACGCCATCTACATGGAACTGGTGCTGTAGTTCAGGTGCAGTTCGCCGGAGCAGGATGGAGAACCTGTATCGAATCACGCGTCTTATCCGGAAGCGGATCGGATCGCTGCACGGCGCTACCGCTGCCGGTAGGCGTCACGGCGGTGATGGGCACGGTGAACGAGAATGACCTTCGCCTCATCGTCGATCTCGTAGATGACACGAAAATCGCCTCGGCGGGCCGAGAAAAGGCCTTCGAGATCGCCTCGTAGCGCCTTGCCGGCGCGTCGAGGATTCAGCGCGATCGAGCCGAAGATTGCTTCCAGAACTGCGGGTCGAACCTTCTCGGGCAGATTGTTGAGGCTCCGAAGCCCCTCAGGCGTGATCTCGACCTCAAATGGGTCGGTCAGATGTGATCCTTGAGAGGAAGACGTTTGCCTGAGGCGGCTTCGCGTCGCGACTTTCGGACGGACTTCATCAACTCGGCGTTTCGAAGGATCTCCACGGTTTCTTCGAGGGCTTCCAGGTCGTCCGGGTTGACGATGACGGCGGCCGGCCTGCCGTTCTTGGTGACGGTAACGCGCTCGTGCTCTCGGTCGACTCGGTCGACCAGATCCGACAGATGCGCCTTCGCGTCGGTAAACGGAACGGTTTCCATCAGGTCAGAATTCTAACCAGTCATTGACCGTCGCGTCAATCAAGGCAGTTCAGGTACAGATCAGCGGAACAAGAACTCCCGGAAGTCGGCACGGCCTTTCAAGCAGTTTTCGGCATCCCTACCTGCGGGCAGACTTCGCGGCCGCCAGTGAGCCCACCACGGCGGCGTGCGCGTCGGCGAGCCCGTAGCCGTACTCCAGATCCTTCCCCTTCTTGCCGCGATCCCTCGCCGTCTTCACAAGAATGCTCTCAACCTGCGCAGGCGTCAGCCTTCGGTTGGCCTCCAGCATCAGCGCGATGATGCCGGCTACATGCGGTGCCGACATCGACGTCCCGCTGAACGACACGTACAGCGCCGCGTTGTTTGCCGTTGCCGCCGGATCGCTCTGCCCCGGCGGCGGAACCGTCAGCGAAATCGGGAACAGCGCCGAAGGCCGCGCGCCGGTCGAGAAGATACCAACGCCGGGCGCCGCGATGTCAACCTGCGGCCCCCGGGATGAGAAGTTCGCGATCTGGCCGGCCGCGCACGCCGTCGTGTCCTCGTAGCCGCTGGTCTTGCACACGGCGGCGACGGTGATGACTACCTTCGCACGGTTCGGCCCGCGGCCGACGGTGTTGGCGTTCGGTCCGGCGTTGCCTGCGGAGAACACGCTCACGACGCCCTTGCGATACGCGGCTTGCACCATGAGCACGGTCGGCTCGAACTCATCGTCGGCTTCGATGGTGGCCCACGAGTTCGTCGCGACCCTGATCCCACCGGGAAATGCCGCGTCGTTGCGATGCTTCATCATCCACTCGTAGGCAAGCAGCGCGTTGGTCTCGAACCCCAGGTCGTAGGCGAGTCCATGCCACACATCGACGATCTTGAGGTTGACGAGCGTCGCTTCGGGTGCGACGCCGCTGAAATCCTCGCCTTGTCCGCCGGTCCCGGTTCCGCCGACGATGCCGGCGACGTGGGTGCCGTGCCCAAGCGAATCGATCGGGTTCCCCGTCGCCTCAGCGAACTGATCCGTGTACTCGCCGTCGTTGATCGCGTCCATGAACCATGCAGGCTCGAAGTTGACGTGCTTGGCGACGCGGCCTGCCAGGTCGGGGTGGTTGGAGTCGATACCGCTGTCGATGACGGCGACCGTCACGCCCTTGCCGGTGTATCCCCGCTTCAGCGGACGCGCGCCGGTGCGCACGGCCGAAACCTTCGTGTCCTTCTTCGCGCCGTAGTTGTCAAGACGAATGCGACCGTCGGCGTCCACATACTGCACGTCGCTCCAGGTTGCGATCCGCTTGTACGCCTCGATCGACCCCAGCACGATCACGGCATCGATGGTCGGAAGGACGGCGGCTTTCGTGACGCCGGCGCTCGCCAGGCGCCTTATCGTCGACCGATCGACGTCGTGGCGGAAACCGACGATCGCTCGCGGCGAAACGTCGCGCGACAGCAGATCCATGTCGAAGGTCGACGGCAGGACGGTAGCGTTCGCTCCCGCACCGAGCGAGGCAAACGTCAGCACCGCAGCAAGAGCAAGTTTGAGTGGCTTCAATTTCAACCTCCGAGGCGGCGTGGCCGCGGGCGTGCGGAAGCCCGCGTTGACGAAGGATTCGCCGCCTGGAACCAGATTCCCTTGATGCGGACGGGTGAGCAAGGCCGCAAAGCAGCGCGATCGGGCGCCGACCACCCGGCACCGAGCCCGGTTTGCATTTGTCTGCCTGTTTCGTCCCTTTCAGTCGCCTGTGAATGAGATTGGCGTCTCACGATCTACCAATACCGACACGGGTTCCATCGTTGCGGCGGCACTGCTCGCCACCTGTGCGCGGCGGGCCGACGGTTTCACGTGATGGCGTCTTCTTCGAAAGGGTTACCTCAAGCAAGTGTCCTTGTCCTCGATGGAGCGGGTTGTCGATGACGGTCCATTCTGCAAAGCCTGCTGCCCGGACACGGATTGTGACCATTGTGCAGTCATAGGCGAGCGGGATCCGGCGGAAGACGAAACGACCAAGGGCATCGCTGGTCGTTTCGAAGTAAGGCTCGTCAATAACGATGGTGGCGTCTGCGACGGGCTTGCTATCGGGCTCGTAGGTGACGATCAGGCCGTCAATGGCGGCGGACTGCGAATCTGGCGGCGTCGCGGGTACATCAACGACTTGCCCCCTCGAATCGAGCCCCGTCACGGACTTGATGGTGATTTCCCCCAGTCTTCCCGGAAGCACGACTGCGAAGCTCCGAACTTTCCAGCCGGCGACGGCCACGGTTGGGACGAAGACGGGAGCCCGCCCGACGATGTCGATACGCACCGTGGTGACCGAGAGCTTCGCATAGCCCAAGATGTCGAAGACTCCACCAATTGGTGGCTCCTCCCCTCCTGAACCGTACTCAACCGCGCCGCCTTCGCCAAAGCCCGCGAAGCAAGAGCTGTGTCCATCAACGGCGAGACATGGCTTGCCTGGTTCCGGTTCAAACGCCCAGGCGACCCAACGAGCGCCGGACGTACGGCCCGATGCGACCTTCCATCGGAAGCGCACACCGTACGAACGTTGAAATTCACGATCCGCCGGTTCACGCTTGGCCAACTGTCCGGCCGACGACGGCGCGATGGAACGAGTGGGCTTCACCAGGTTAACGCCCACAGCCGACCCCACCCCCACGGTTGCGACGAGGACCATCACAAGGGTGGCGTTCTTGATCGCGCGTCGGCGGCCGCGCTTGCGAACATTCGGCCCGACCTGGTCGAGATCGACATCAAGCGAATCGCCCCAAGCACCGAGCCCTGTGCGTATGCGCTCATCCAGAGACATGATCCACCTCCATGCTGAGGAGTTCGGCGAGACGAGATCGAGCACGGTGCAGGTGGACTTTTGCGGTGGATGTCGCGCAACCCATGACCCCACCAAGCTCCTCGACGGAAAGCCCCTCGTAATAGTGCAAGACGATGGCGGTACGCTGAGCCTTTGAAAGAGCGGCGATCGCCCGTCGCAAGTCCGGGTCGATGCCGGTGGTCACATTTGCAACCATGGTCGAGTCATGTTCCGTCGGAACCTCAGCCAAGCTTCGTGCCTTTGCACGGCGGGCTAAGCGGAGCGCGACGGTACGGACCCACAGGTCGGGCCGTTCGTATCTGCTGATCTTTGCCCAACGGGGGTACAGCCGAGCGAAGGCCTCTTGCGTGGCATCGAGCGCGCCCTCCCTGCTGCCGGTCGCCAGGTAAACGCACCTCACAACACCTGCGTAGTAGGCCATCAAAAAGCCCTCGAAACTCGCTCGATCCGTCTCCCGCACCGATCCCCTCCACGACCTAACACCGCAAGGATGAGGAAAGGTTTACACAGAAAGTGGTGCCGGCTCTCAGATGCCGGTGGCTTTGAGCGAGGAGCCGCGGAGCGCCAGGAGCATGGCCAGGGCGGCCAGCGGCGCGGCGGCCAGTGCCAGCGTTGCCGGCACGCCGATGTGGGTGGCGGCGAAGCCGGCGATGACGGAGCCGACGGGGAACATCCCGGCCCAGGCCATCATGTACAGGCTCATCACGCGCCCCCTCTTATTCGCGGGGATCGCCATTTGCATGGTGGTGTTCGTCGCCGAAACCGTGCCGGTATAGCTGAAGCCGGCGACGGCCAGGATCAGCGACGACAGCACGATGTCGCGCGAGAGTGCCAGCGCCAGGCTGGACACAGCGATCGTTGCGATGCCGCCGACGATG
>JBKKBA010000198.1:0-4137 GCA_046714275.1 Actinomycetota bacterium | reverse complement strand
CCATCGCGACGCCGGCGATGTCCCCCGTCGGCAGCCCCGCATGACGGCGTCCGTAGGGCTTCAGACGGTGGGCTCCGCGCTCCAGCAACGTGACGGCGCCGGTCATGTTGCCGCGTTGGAAATGTGTGAAGCCCACGGCGACCTGGATCAGGCCTTGCCAGAAGTCGCGCTCCGCTTCGGGCGCCGGGTGCCAGCCGAATTCCCACGCTTCGTGCGCTTCAAAGAAGCGGCCGCTGTTGAAGTAGGCGATGCCGCGCTCCATAGCCTCGTCGGGCGTGGCGGGATCCGGTTCTTCGGGGATGGCGTTTGCCGCGTCGCGTGGAAGCGGCCGGCCAAGCTGGTCGCGCGGCCGCGCGCTGCGCGCGCGCCCCTGCGCATCCCGATCCCGGTCGGTGGGCATCGCCAATCATCCTACTTCCATGACGGTCTGCACGACGGTCTGGCGGTGCATCCCGGCGGTGCAGCCTGGCGGTGCAGCCCGGCGGTTTCCGTGCCGCCGAGGAAACACCGGGGTGGTCCTTATACTCATGGTGTGGCGACCAACACCACGGACGAGATCTTTGTCGACGCCCCCCCTGCCGACGTGTATCGAGCGTTGCTGACCTTCGGCAAGGACACGTCGTGGTGGCCCGGCGCAAAGGCGTCGTCGCAAGGAAAGCGCCTGACGGCGAGTCTTCGGTGCGGCCGCGTCGGCCGGGTGCGGTTCCAAGCGGGCATCGACAACGTGCGGCCCGACGAGGGGCTGACGTGGTGGATGGATGCCGGTGAGCTGACGGGGCGCGGTGAATGGTGGCTGGAGCCGTTCAAGGACGGCACGATCGTCCACTACTACTTGGAAGCCGAGCCGGGGCGAAGGGGGATGCGCGGGATGACGGGCCGCGTTCGCCGCCACCGTTGGGCGATCCGCCGCGGCATGAACGCTTTGAAAGACGAGATGGAGGGACGATGAGCGAGCGTCGCTGTGCGGTGTGCGGCGCGACGAACGCCGCCGCTGCGGAATGGTGTGGTCAATGCTTGACGCGTTTCGACGGCTCGGTGCCACCGGCGCGGCCGAGCGCGGATCCCGTCCCATCGCCGCCGCCCGTCATCGATCCAACCCCCCCGCCTTCACCTTTTGGAGATCCTCCGCTCCTGTCGGCTCTCGCAGAAGAGCCGGCGGATGTTCCCGGGGTCCGGTCGGAAACGGGCTCCGATGGGGAGACTCCCCCCGCGAGCCCCACGTCTCCCTTGAGGCTGGCGCAGACGCCACCCGTCCGGCGGCAGGGCGACGCGCTGTTGTGGCGGTGTCCGGCATGCGAAAGCGAAAACCCGATCGAGCGAACCATGTGCGGCGTGTGCGGGACACCGCTGGCGACGCTGTTCGGGGTCACGAAAGAGACCGGACCCAAGCGCACCGGTTCGACGGCCATTTGGTTGTCGATGGTGCTGCCGGGCGCGGGGCACGTCTGGGCGGGGCGGGTTGCCGACGCGATCGCGCGCGGCGTGCTGTTCCTGTGGACCAGCGTGATCGGCGTGTTCCTGGTGACTCGAAGCGGCCGGTCGGCGGGAATCTTCCGCGGTATTGGGGGAGTGTTCGTCCTGACCGCGACCGGCGTTTGGATCATCTCGCTGCTGGAGTCGCAGCGTTTGTCGCGGGGTGACGTGACGCCGCTGGTTCCCGGACGCATCCTGCTGTGGGCGACGGCGGCTCTGACGGGCGTTCTGTTCCTGGGGCTGGCTGCAGCCGCTCAGACACGCTAAGCCGTCCGCATCCAGGCCCCCACGACGGCCGGCACGTCGGCCAGGCGAGCCACGACGGCGTCGGGCACGATCGTGGACGGTTCTTCGGCCCGGAACTCGGTCGTGAGGATCGTTCGCATGCCGAGTGCCTGCGCCCCGGCGATGTCGTCGGCCAAGCGGTCGCCGACGAAGGTCGCTTCTGCCGGCGAGACGCCCAGCGCATCGAGCGCGTGCAGGAAGATGCCCGCATCCGGCTTGCGAACTCCGACTTCGCAGGAGAACGCGACGGCAGAAAGGTGCGCGCGGATTCCCAAACGATCCAGATCGCCGTGCAATCGGTGGGGCAGCAGCGAGAAGTTGGACACCAGGCCCAGGCGCAGTCCCATCACGCGAAGCCGCGCCAGCGCGGCCAGGGTCTCTCGCCCGACGTGCCACGACGCCGATACCGCGTCGTGATCGATCTCGGCGACCTCTGACAGAAGCTCGCGCGGCAGCCTGTAGCCCAGCGCGCGAAACGCGGTGTCGAACATCTGGATCTGGTCCAGCTCTTCCAGGCGCCGCTCGGCGTAGGACTGGCCGACCATGGCGTCGATGGCGCGAGCGATCCGCTCGACCAGCTCGTCGACTTCGGGCGGCGCGCGGTCTTCGACCCACCCGGTCAGACGATCGCGGACGACCCGGTACGCGTCCCGGAGCGCATCCTCGGTCGGGGCGAAGTCCATGAGCGTGTGACCCAGGTCGAACAGCACCGCGCGAAGCATGGGTGCCAGGATAGCCGCGGGAAACGGCGAAGGCGCCGCAGGATCGCGGCGCCTTCGGTCGAATCGGTTGGGTTACGCGGGCGTTGCGTAGGTCATTGTGATAGTCCCACCCAGGGCCAGCCCCTCGGGACATCCCAGCGGGCTGATCAGGACGACGAAGATGTCCGTCGCTTCCCAACTCTGGAACGGCACCACGCTGGTCGACAGGTCGCCGGTGGTTCCGCAGCCGTCGATGCGCGGTTCCAGAATGCCCAGTGACGGGTCATTGTTGCCGGAGACCCGGTCCCCGTCCAGGTCTTGGGAGACAGTAAAGAACACGCCAAGTCCGGACGCGTCGGCGAATGCGACCGACACCGGCAGTTCGCCGTTGGGAGCAAATGTGTAGCCGCCGTAGTTCAGGTCGGATTGACCCTGGCAGTCGGGAGAGCAAAGGACCCGGACGTACGGGGTGGTGCCGATGGTGTACGACCCGATCTCACTATGGGCGGCCTGCGCCCAGGGCGACATGCCCAGCACCATGACCACGGCGCCGGCCAGAAGAATCTTTCCGGAGTTTCTCATCTTCCGTTTCCCTCGCGTCTGCCGGTCCCTGCAGCCCGGCCCCGGCGCCTTCGACCCGCCGCGATGTACGACGGGTACGCGCTAGGATTCGGCGCGCTCGTCCGGAATCCTCCCTGGAGGGAACCTTTGGCCGACCAGACGCACGGCTCAATCGAGATCGATGCCGCTCCCGCCGCGGTGATGACGGAGATTGCCGACTACGAGTCCTATCCCGAGTGGTCCGGTGAGATCCGATCCGTCGAGGTCCGGGAACGTGACGAGCAGGGGAGGGGCAAGCAGGTTTATTTCCAGGTCGCCAGCGGCCCCCTCAAGGCCGACTATGTCCTTGCCTACACGTACAAGGACGGTGATGCCGGCGTGTCGTGGACCTTCGTCGAAGGCAACAACATCCGGAACCTTGAGGGGGACTACACCCTGACGGGGGATGGCGAGGGAACGACGGTCACCTACTCGCTAAAGGTGGATACGCCGATCCCGATGCTCGGCTTCATGAAACGTCAGGTGGAAAAGCGCATCATCGACGTAGCACTCAAAGGCCTGAAGAAGCGCGTCGAGTCGCGAGCCTGAGGCATCGCGTCGCGCTCACGCCATCGAAAATCTGCCTGATGCGAAGCCGGTATGCTGGCGGCTCGCGTGCGAATCCTTCTGTTTACCGGCAAAGGTGGCGTCGGAAAGACGACGATCTCCGCCGCTACCGCCGTGCGCGCCGCTCGATCCGGGCTGCGCACGCTGGTGATGTCAACCGACCCCGCGCATTCGCTGGCCGACGCGCTTGCCCTGGATCTGGGCGCCGAACCACGAGAGATCGCCCCGAACCTGTGGGGCCAGCAGATCAACGCGCAGGCTCGGCTGGAGGAGGGATGGCGCGAGATTCAGGAGTATGTCCTGGGCTTGCTGGAATGGGGCGGCGTGGACGCGATCTCGGCGGAGGAGCTGTCCGTCTTCCCGGGGCTGGACGAGATTTTCGCTCTGACCGACGTCAAACGCGCGGCAGATTCCAACCTGTACGACTTGCTGGTAGTGGACTGCGCGCCGACGGCCGAAACGCTGCGGCTGCTGTCGCTGCCCGACGCGATGAACTGGTACTTCGAACGGA
>JBKKBA010000197.1:0-3721 GCA_046714275.1 Actinomycetota bacterium | reverse complement strand
ACCTGCGACCCGATGACTTCCACGGCGACTGGAACTACACCATTGTGCCGCGTACTCGGAAGAAGAACTAACTCTCTTATTTTCTAACGCTGCCTTAGCCGCCGAGGGTGATGAAAGTGCGGGACTCGGGCGGGCTTTGCACGTTGCCGGCTTCGTCGATGGCGGTGACTTCGACGCGGTAGATGCCGGGCAGCGTCAGCGGGCTGGGCGTGAAGTTCCAGGTGACCGTTGTGGCTCCGCTGCCGCATGCCGGGGTGCAGTTGGCGTTGCCGGTCTGAAGCGGCGAGGCATCAAGGATCGAGTAGATCCGCACCACGACGCGATCCAGGCCGGCGCTGAAGGACGTTCCGAGCGACGTGTCGTCGGCCGTTCCGGTGATGACCGGCGTGAACAGCGAGATGGGTGGGATCAACGGATACGGCGACGACGGTGCCGTGATCGAAGAGTCCGGGGGCGTTCCGTCGGTCACGAACGAACGCGCGGCGCTGAACGGGCCGAGGTTGCCGGCAAGATCGGTTTGGCGGGCAACCACCGAATGGCTTCCGTCGGCGAACGACACGATCTTTGACCACGATCCCGAAGCCGACACGCTGCTGGATCCGACCGGATTTACGCCTTCGAACAGGGTGATCGTTCCGAACGGCTCCGCCGTCCCGCTGATCACGACGGAGGTTCCGTTAATGGATCCCTCGGCGGGGGTGAGGATCGCCGGCGGCCCCGGCGCGGTCGCATCCACGATGATCGATCGAACCGGCGATAGGGGACTGACGTTGCCCGCCGGGTCGGTTTGTCGAGCCTGAATCCCGTGGGGGCCGTCGGTCAGCGTTACCTGCGTGGTCCAGAAGCCGGTTGCGCCGGCCGTGGTTGTCGCCAGGACTGTCAGGCCTTCCACGACGGTGACGGTCGCCAGGCGTTCGGCCGTGCCTTGCACGGTGAACGTTGCGGGAAGCGTCTGGCCGGCCACCGGCGTGACGATCACCGGCGGCGGTGGCACAGTCACGTCCACTACAAACGTGCGCGATGCCGACGTCGAGATGTTTCCGGCCAGGTCGGTGGCGTTGACGAAGACGGTGTGGCCGGCTTCTGAGAACGTGGCACTGATCGACCACGAGGGCGAGGCCAGGGCTGATCCAAGCAGCGTGGCGCCTTCGTACAGGCGGACGGTTGCTCCGGCGTCGGCGTTGCCGGTGACCGTGACGTTTGTGGTGGCTACGAACTGCCCTTCGGCCGGGAAGGTGATCACCGGCTGTGACGGCGCGGCAAGATCGACGATGTACGAGCGGCTGGTGCCGGCGCTCTGGTTGCCGGCGGGATCGAACGCGAACGCGGTGACGGTGTGTGGGCCATCGGACAGTGTGGGCGTGATCGACCAGTTGGGATTCGCCACGGCCTGGCCCAGGAAGACGGCGCCTTCGAAGAGCTTCACGGTGCTGCCGGGGTCGGCGGTTCCGGTCACCGGCGTGCCACCGGGGACGGTGGCCCCTGGGGCAGGCGAGTTGATGATCGGAGCGGCCGGCGGAGTCAGGTCGACGGTGAACGTCCGGTTGGCGCCCGGGCCGACGTTGCCGGCTGCGTCGATCGCCACGGCGGTCAGCGTGTAGGTCGCCTCGGAGAACAGAAGCGTCAGAGACCACGAGGGAGTTGCGGTCGTCTCGCCCAGGAAGAGGGCGCCGTTGAAGAGTTGCACCAGAGCGCCGTTCTCCGCGGTGCCGGCGATCTGCACGCTGGGCCCGCCGACGACGGCGTTTTGCGCCGGCGTGGTGATGATCGGCGCGGGCGGCGGCACGTCGTCGACGCTGAACGACCACGTTGATACCGGCGATTGGTTGCCGGCGGGGTCGCCGACCTGAACGGTGGCGGTGTAGGGGCTGCCGGCGACGGTGAGCGCCCCGGTCGATGCCGAGAAGACGCACGACAGGCCCGAAATGCTGATCGTGCCCATCGCCAGGGCGCCACCGCGATCGCGAACTTGCAATAGGCATGACCCCAGCGATGCGTGATCGGGGTCGCTGTAGTTCGCCGCGATCTGTCCCGACGGGTTGGTGATCCCGCCGTTCGGAGGCGTCGTGGAAACTAAGGTCGGAGCGTTGGCGTCCAGGATGAAAGTTCTCGTAGCCGAGAAGCTCCCAACGTTGCCGGCCTGGTCGATGGCGCGGGCGCGGATGGCCTTCAGTCCGTCCACATACAAGGTCAGCGGGATGCCTGCCCCGGTGAAGATCGCGGCGGACCCGCTGACGCGCAGGGGCACGCCTTCAAAGATCTCGATTGTGGTTGCGCCGCCGCCGGCCGTGCCCGAGACCGGGAACGTCGTGGAGGTGACGGTGGACCCCTCGGCCGGGATCAAGATGGTCGGTGCGGGGGGTGCGGTCTTGTCGAGCGTCGGTCCAGACGCGGTGCAAGCCGAAGCCGACACGTTGCCGCGAGCATCGGTCGACGTGACGCACGCGGACAGGACGCCGTCGTTCAGCGTGGTCGTGTTGGTCACGGCCGCCCAGTTCCCAAACAGGTCCGCCGTTGCGGAGAACAGGATCGAGGTTCCTCCGGTGCTGGAGGAAACCGATCCGCTCACGGTTGTCAGCGGCTCGGCGTTGCCGTTCAAGCGGACCTTGGCCGCCTCGGTCTGACCGACCCACGGGTCGGGATCGCTGAACTGAACGGTGGGCGCGTTGGGCGCCTCGGCGTCCTTCAGCACATCTACGGGCGACGATCCCCCGTTGGACCCGATGTCGGTCAGAGTCACGACTGTGATGCCGCTTGGCAGCCCTGTGGTGTCGAACGGGCCGCACGAATAGTTCGGCGGGCCGCCCATGCCGGCCACGGCACAGGGCACCTCAGACGCGGCGCCGATCTTGATTCGCACCGTGCCCCCGGCCTGCGCAGCGCCCGACGCCGACAGAGAGTTCTTGATCGGGTTCGGCGCGATGTCGACGCTGGGGCGGACCGGCCCCGCGCCGGTGTTGGACGAGATTGTGAGCGAGCGCGTGTTGGATGCCGGGCCGACGTTGCCGGCCGCGTCCACCGCGCGCGCCACGACCGAATGCGCTCCGGCCGGGCTCATCAAAATCGTGCCGTGCCATGCGCACTGGCCGAAGATGCACCACGCGCGCGCCGTCGTAGATGCGACACCGTTGTCGAAGATTCGAATGTCAAGATGGCGATAGCCGGGATCATTGACGGCTGTGCCCGAGATCGTCCAGCGCTGGTTGGCGTTGCTCTGGCTATTTCCGGGGAAGTCGATGACCGGCGCGAACGGCAGCACGGTGTCTTTGAACGCGTAGGCGTAGCGCGGGGCAGAGACGTTGCCGGCGGGATCGGTGAGCGTCACGGTTGCCGTGATCGAAAGGGTCGAGATAACGCCGGGTGACGTGGGCGCGGGCGAATCCTTGAGCGAGGTCACATTGAACGGCCCGGCGTTGAACGAACCGCCGGCGCCGACGACGGGGCAGGCCGGGCTGCCCGACACCCCGCAGGCGATCGCCGCCGTTCCCGGATCGTCGTCGTCGATGACGATGAACACGGTCGATCCCGGCTCGCCGGTTCCGGTAACGCGGACGTTGGTGCGGTTGGAATCATTGATCGGGTGCGTGATGGCCGGATCGGGCGGCGCAGGGGCGACCCCGTCCACGAAGAAGACGGTCGATACCGATGTGGACTGGCCCCCGACGGTCAGGCCGTAGACGAAGATCGTGAACTGCCCGGATCCGACCGTCTCGGTCGGGCC
>JBKKBA010000196.1:0-2829 GCA_046714275.1 Actinomycetota bacterium | reverse complement strand
CCGTTGCCGTTGCCACGTCGGCGGTGCGCGAGTCGTCGAACGCGAATGATCTGGTCGGCCGGATCGCGCGTGAATGTGATGTCGCGGTTGAAGTGATCGACGGCGACCGCGAGGCGGCGTACTCGTTTTCGGGCGCGCTGTGGGGGTTGGATGTCGACTCGGGAATCCTGGTCGATATCGGAGGGGGGAGTGTCGAGGTGACGCGGTTTGCCGAACGGCGGCTTGCACAAGCGTGGACGCTTCCGCTCGGCTCGCTTCGCGTTTCCGCGGCGTTCCTGCCGTCCGATCCACCGCCGGTTCGTGAGGTCAAGGCACTCCGCGCGCATGTTGCCCAGGTTCTGCACGGGGAGGGGATTCCGGCGCTGTCCGGGAACGACGTGCTGGTCGGCACCGGAGGGACGATCCGCGCGCTGGCAAAGATCGATCGCCGCACGGTCCCCTGGCCGATTCCGCTCATCCACGGGTCCGTATTGCCGCAGGATCGCCTCCGTGCGATGACCGGCGACATCGTTTCCCGCCGGGCCGCGGATCGCTCGGCCGTTGCCGGTCTGAGCGAGACCCGCGCGGACTCGATTGCCGGCGGTGCGCTGGTGCTAGACGAGATCATGCGTCACTCGCGCGCGGAATCGCTGGTGGTTTCCGGGCAGGGCCTGCGGGAAGGAATCGCCTTGGAGCATCTTGGTTACAAGGTCGGCCCGGCGGCGGAGGTCCGGCGCGCGTCCGTCGCCGCGCTTGGATCGCGCTTTACGACCTGGAACGCGGCTCGCGCAACTCGCCGCGCAGCGACGACGGCAACGCTGCTGGCGCACCTTCAGCCCAATGCGACGGAGATGATCGGGGAATCTTTAGAGCATGCCGCGATGCTGCTGGACGTCGGGGCGGCCGTCGATCACTACAACCGGTCTCAGCACGCCGCCACGATCGTTCTGTCATCTGATCTTGCCGGCTTCACCCATGCGCATCTGGCTTTGGTGGCGCTCCTGATTCGGCGGGCCGAGCGACCGGCATCGGGCCTGAAGGACCTGCGTCGTGTCGCCGGAGTTTCTGAAACCATCCAGCTTCCCGCTGCGGCGACGGTGCTGGCTCTGGCCGACGAACTGGAAAAGCGCTTGCTCCCCGGCTGGAAGGGAACCGTTACGTGCACGGTTGACCGTCGAACGGTCCGGATCGGCGCGGCGGCTTCTCCGGGGGACTGGTCGGCCGCGATGGACGAGCGGGTTCGGGCAAGCTTCGGCAAGAGGCTGATTATCGAGGAGACGGCGTGAGCGATCTTCCGGGACGACTGTTTATCGTCGAGGGCATCGACGGCTCGGGGAAGAGCACGCAGTTGGATCTGTTGCACAAATGGCTGGTCAGCCTGGGATACCTGGTCGTGTTCAGCGAGTGGAATTCCTCGGCCATCGTGAAGGGAACAACCAAGCGCGGAAAGAAGCGGCATCTGCTGTCGCCGATGTCCTTCAGCTTGATTCACGCGGCCGACTTCGCGAACCGGATCAACGGCCAGATCCTTCCGGCTCTGGAGGCCGGAGCGATCGTCCTGGCCGATCGCTATGTCTATACCGCGTTCGCGCGCGACGCGGTTCGCGGAATCAGCCGGCCGTGGTTGCGTCGCGTGTATTCGTTCGCGCCGGCGCCGACGCTGGCCTTCTACTTCGACGTTCCGCTGGACACCGCCGTCCGCCGGATCATGGAGGGCCGTCCCGCCCTGAAGTATTACGAAGCCGGCATGGATCTGGGGCTGGACGACGACCCGGAAGAATCGTTCCGCCTGTATCAGGGGAAGATCCGGGACGAATACGAGTCGATGATCGATGAGTTTGCGCTGGTGCGGATGGACGCAACGAACCGTCTGGTCGTCCAGCAGCAAGCGATGCGTCGCGACGTCAAGCCACACTTGGAGGGCGTGATGCGATCCGACGGCTTGAGCATTCACGATGCTCTTCGCGAAGCCGGACTGGTCGGCCGGTACCTTGGGCAAGCCGGGCGAACGCCGGAGCAGGCATGACGCGCGCGCGGTTCTACGGCGACCCGCCTCCTGGGCTTGGGGCCGAGGAGTTTCCCGGCCGGCTGATCGTCGTCGAAGGCACCGACGGTGTTGGGCGGTCCACGCATATCTCGCTGCTGAAGGAGTGGCTGGAGGATCGCGGCTACGCGGTCCTGGATACCGGCCTGACGCGAAGCGAGCTGGCCGGACCCGGCATCAAGCGAGCCAAGGAAGGCAACACGCTGGATCCGTTCACGCTGAACCTGTTCTACGCGACCGACTTCTGGGACCGGCTGGAACGGCAGATCATTCCGGCTTTGCGCGCGGGGATGGTCGCTCTGGCCGACCGGTACGTGTTCTCGCTGATCGCTCGCGCGACGCTGCGCGGGGTGTCGTCTGAATGGATGGAGAACCTGTACAGCTTCGCGCTGATTCCCGACTGCGTGATCTATCTGGACATCGACGTCGCCGAGCTGCTGCCGCGCGTGCTGGATTCGACCGGCTTTGACTACTGGGAATCCGGACAGGATTTCCTGCCCGGCCAGAGCGTGTACGCGTCCTTCGTGGAGTATCAGACCAGGCTCTTGGACGAGTTCCGGCTGATCGGAAAGCGCCACGATTTCCACGTGGTGGATGCGCGTGGCAGCGTTGCGCAGATCTTCCGCGCCGTGTGCGCCGAAGTCGAGCAAGCAATCGCCGGGATGGCCGATCCCGGCACGCAGTAGACGTCGTCGCAGGAGACGTCGTCGAAGGCGTGACTCTGCAGATGTGGGCTTTCCGCTTTGAACTGTTCATACTTCCTTCAGAATCCGCTCTCTTCTTGTGCAAGTTGCTCCCCTATGGTC
>JBKKBA010000195.1:0-2594 GCA_046714275.1 Actinomycetota bacterium | reverse complement strand
CTCCTGCGCCCTTCACTACAAGGTCACTGAGAAACGGCATCCGCCCCCCTTTCGGACTGGATACCACGAAAAGAGGCCGGCGTCCCCGCCGGCCCCTCTTCGCGTTCGACTCTTACTCGCTTGCGGGTTCGCCGCCACCCTGGGGAGCGCTGCCCCCGTGGGCATCGACGCCACCCGCGGCTTCGGCGGTGTCGGGCCGGGGTCCGCGGTCTTCGCGGCGGGGACCGCGATCACCGCCACGGCCGCCACCGCCACCACGTCCACCACGGTCGCCGCCACGGCCACGATCGCCGCCGCGAGGACGCTCGCCGCCACGGTCGTCGTCACGGCGCGGGCGCTCCGGCGGCTCGTATGGCTCGTTCGTGTCCGGGTCGATCGGCGCCAGCGAGATCTTTCCGGCTCGCTCGTCGATCTTCATGACCTGAACCTGGATCTCTTGGCCCATCTCCAGCACATCGGCCGGATGAGCCACGCGCTGCTTGCCCAGACCCAACTTGGACACATGCAGCAGGCCGTCCTTGCCTCCGGGGATCGATACGAACGCTCCGAAGTCGGTGAGGCCTGAAACCCGGCCCATGTAGCGGGTTCCGATCTCGGGCATGACCGGCCAGACCACCTCGCGAATCATCCGCTCGGCTTCGGCCGCCCCATCGCCGCCCTTGGAGGCGATGAAGACCATGCCGTCGTCCTCGATGTCGATCTCGGCGCCGGTGACTTCCTGGATCTCCTTGATCTTCTTGCCCTTGGGACCGATGACCTCACCGATCTTGTCGGTCGGGATCTGCAGCGACACGATCTTCGGGGCGTACTCGGACAGCTCTTCGCGCGGAGCCGGGAGCGCCGTCTTTATCACGTCCAGGATCTGCATCCGAGCGGCCTTTGCCTGCTCAAGCGCGCGGGCAAGCACCTCGGAGGGGATTCCGGTGAGCTTCGTGTCCAACTGCAGCGCCGTCACGAAGTCCTTCGTGCCGGCCACCTTGAAGTCCATGTCGCCGTACGCGTCCTCGGCTCCCAGAATGTCGGTGAGGGTCACGTAATCGCCTTCGTCGAAGATCAGGCCCATCGCAATGCCGGCAACCAGGTCCTTGATCGGCACGCCGGCGTCCATCAGTGACAGCGTGGACCCGCAGACCGCCGCCATCGACGTCGATCCATTGGAGGACAGAATCTCGGACACCACGCGAATCGCGTACGGGAACTCCGCAACCGGAGGGATAACCGGCAGCAGCGCCCGCTCCGCCAGCGCGCCGTGCCCGATCTCGCGACGCTTCGGTCCCCGCATAAAGCCGGTCTCTCCGACCGAGAACGGCGGGAAGTTGTAGTGGTGCATGTACCGCTTGGACTCTTCCGGGTCCAGCGTGTCGATCATCTGCTCCATGCGGCGCATGCCCAGCGTCGCAAAGCACAGGGCTTGGGTCTCACCACGCTGGAAGAGCCCGGTGCCGTGCGCCCGCGGGATCAGGCCGACATCCGCCGACAACGGACGAATCTCATCGCCCTTGCGGCCGTCGATGCGCAGGCCCTCACGGACGATGCGACGCCGGATCAGCTTCTTGGTCAGCGACCGGATTGCCGCGCCGAACTCCTTGTCGCGCTCGGCGAACGCCGCATCGGTTCCCAGCTCGGTCTTGACGCGCTCTTTGATCTCGTCCAAACGCGTCTCGCGCTCGGCCTTCCCTGCGATCTGCACCGCGTCGATCAGATCCTTCTCCGCGATCTGCACCACGCGATCGAAGACGTCCTCGCCGTACTCGGGGAACGTCGGGAACTCCCGAACCGGCTTGGCAGCCATCTTCGCGAACTCTTCGCTCATCGCGCAGAGTTCGGCGATGTGCTTCTTCGCTTCCTCCAGCCCGCCGGCAACAACATCTTCGGTCGGCGCCGGAGCACCTTCCTGAATCAGTTGCCAGGCGTTCTCGGTCGCCTCGGCCTCTACCATGATGATGTCGATCGTGCCTTGCGGGTTCTTCGAGCCGGCGACGACCAGGTCGAAGACGCACTCCTCAATCTCTTGGTAGGTGGGATTGAGAATCCACTCGTCGGTGAAGGTGCCGTCCACCAGTTGCGCGCGCCGGTAGCCCAGCCGGACCCCGGCGATCGGGCCCTCGAACGGCATGCCTCCCAGCATGACGGCCAGGGCCGAACCGGTGATGCCCAGCACGTCCGGCGGGTTCTCCATGTCGGCCGACAGGATCGTGGCGATGACGTGGACCTCGTTGCGGAAGCCCTTGGGGAACGACGGGCGCAAGGGCCGGTCGATCAGACGAGCGTTGAGAATCGCGGTCTCGCTTGGCCTGCCTTCGCGGCGGAAGAAGGACCCCGGGATCTGACCGCGGGCGTACATACGCTCCTCGACGTCCACGGTCAGCGGGAAGAAGTCCAGCTGATCCTTGGGATTCTTGGATGCGACGGCGGTGACGAGCACACTCGTCTCGCCGCTGGTGATCATGACGGCGCCGTCGGCCTGGCCGGCCAGCTTGCCGGCCTCCAGCGTGAAGGTGCGTCCTGCGATCTCTTTCGTGAGCTTGTGCGGTGAGTTCATGCGCACATGCCTTTCCCGAAGCGACGGATTCCGCCACTTCGTGTCCGGCCGG
>JBKKBA010000194.1:0-6407 GCA_046714275.1 Actinomycetota bacterium | reverse complement strand
CGCGGTTCGAGCAAGGTGCACGATGACGGCCAGGGATGCCGCGTCGGCGGCGTGCAGATCTTCGAAGACGGCAACCGGCTTTCTCCCCGTCTGCGCCAGCAGGCCGCGCAGCCGCGCGGCTATCCGTCGAGCGGCTTGCGCGCCGGCGCCACCGGCCTTCGGCTCCAACAGTTGCGCCGAAAGCGATTCGGCTTCGGCGGCGATCCCGGCATCGGCGCGTTCGGCCAGGTTCTCAACCATGTCCAGGATCATGGCGAACGGTCCCGGCCGGGTGACCTGCTCGGGGCGAGCCCAGACGACCGCCCTGCCCGATGCTTGAGCTTCTGCGACGGCGTGGCGGACCAGCCGGCTCTTGCCGATGCCACCTTCGCCGGAGACCAGGACCAACCCGCCGGCTGCGTCCAAAGACTGCCGCAGGCGCGACAGTTCCGCGTCTCGCCCGACCAGCGCTTCCTGGACAATGTTCTTCAGGGATCCTCCCCTTCCGCCCCGGGCCCCCGACATTAGCGGATCGCGCCGTGGCATCCCCGTGAAGCGGTGAGATCGGCCGACAATCTCGTACGATCAGCGCCGGAATCATGTTCGCCTTTCTGGGCATCACCCTGGTCGCCGCCGTGGCGGCGGGCTTCGCCTTTGGAGGCCGGATCGGGCGCCTGGCCGACCTGCGGTTCGCGATGCTGCCGATGCTCTACGGAGCGCTGGGTCTGGGGCTGCTCCCCCTGTTCGTAAACATGAGCACCGGCACGAACCGCGTGCTGACGGGCATCGCGAACCTGCTGGTTCTGATCTTCCTGGCCGTCAATCTGTCGCGCCATGGCGGGTTGGTGCGCTGGGGGCTGGTCGTTCTGCTGGCGGGGTGGCTTCTAAACGCGGTCGTGATCGCCGCCAACAAGGGCATGCCCTTGTCGGAGTGGGCCTATGCGCAGTCGGGGCAGACCGACCCGATCACCGAAGGCGAAGGCGGCTTCTTCAAGATCGTCGTGGCCGACGTGAGAACGAACCTGCCGTTCCTGGGGGACGTGATCCCGATCAAGCCGCTTCGCCAGGTCCTGAGCGCCGGGGACCTGCTGCTGATGGCAGGGATCGGACTGACCGTCATCGGGGGCATGCGCCGCCAAGAGTATGAATGACCCAAGGACCTACGGGCCTTCCAGCTCAAGAGCCGCGTCGCTGTAGCCGTCCCGCCGCCGGTCAAGGCGCTGGTATGAGCGCTGGTATCCCTCCCTTGTATTTACTCAATATCATGAGTAAACTAACTCACTATCTTGAGTAATTCACAGACCATCCCTTCCTTTCGGCGGACCGGATTCGACCAACTGATCGCCCGCCTGCGGCAGCCTCGCCGGTTCATCCAGGTCCTGGCCGGCCCCAGACAGGTCGGCAAGACGACCTTGGCACGACAGGCGCTCGCGACGGCGACCTTGCCGGGCACGCTGGTCTCCGCCGACGAGCCCACGCTTCGCGGCAGGACCTGGCTTGAGGCGCAATGGGGGGCCGCGCGCGCGACGGCCGCCGGTCGCCGAGGGGCGATGATCGTTCTGGATGAGGTTCAGAAAATCCCCGCATGGTCCGAGGTGGTCAAGCGGCTCTGGGACGAAGACACGGCGTCGGGCCTGAAGCTTCACGTGGTGATTCTTGGCTCGAGCCCGCTGCTTCTTCAGGCCGGATTGACCGAGAGCCTGGCGGGCCGATTCGAGATCCTCCGCCTGCCCCACTGGTCTTTCTCTGAGATGCGCGACGCTTTTGGATGGACGCTCGATCGATACGTGTATTTCGGCGGCTATCCAGGATCGGCACCGCTGATTCGAGATCGCGAGCGCTGGGCTCGGTACATCGTGGATTCCCTCATCGAGACAAGCGTCTCGCGCGACATCCTGTTACTGACACGCGTCGATAAGCCCGCGCTGCTGCGCCGGCTCTTCCGGCTCTCCTGCGACTACTCCGGTCAGATTCTGTCCTACACGAAGATGCTGGGACAATTGCAGGATGCCGGAAACACGACGACCCTGGCGCACTATCTGGATCTGCTGGCGGGAGCCGGAATGGTCGCCGGGCTTCAGAAGTTCTCGGGCTCGCAGGTCCGTCAGCGTGGATCCAGTCCCAAGCTTTTGGCGTTGAACACGGCTCTGATCACCGCGTCCATCGCGGAGTCTCCATCCCAGGCGCGCTCCGCTCCAGATCTGTGGGGGCGCCTGGTCGAGACCGCCGTCGGAGCGCACCTCATCAACACAGCGGCCGGCACCGGGTGTGAGGTGACCTACTGGCGGGAAGGAAGCATCGAGGTGGACTTCGTCTTGCGCTCGGGAAAAGAGCTTGTGGCAATCGAGGTGACGAGCGGACGCCGGAAAGACCGGCGGGGTCTGACCGCATTCAAGACCCACTATCCAAAGGCGCGTCCACTCATCGTCGGCGCCGACGGAATCCCCCTCGTCGAATTCCTCGCCCATCCGGCCTCCGCCTGGATCTAGAACATTCAAGCGTTGGGGGACCTACGGGGCCTTCCAGCTCAAGAGCCGCGTCGCGAGTGAGCCGGCGATGCGCGCCGCTTTGTCGTCGGCCGTCAGCCATTTCGCTCCCGCGTCCTGAGCGACGGCGACGAAGGTCGCGTCGTAGCCGCCAAGGCCCTTGCACGATAGCGCCGGCATGTGACTCAGGGCAGTCTCCGTCAGCGGAAGAACTCTGATTCCAAAACGGAGGCACGTCCTTAAACACCGTTCAACGAAGATTCGATCCCGCAAAGAACGTGCCGTCAGAACGTGAACGAGTTCGCTGTAGAAGAGTTGAGGGACTGCGTATCGCTCGGGGAAGGCGATCAGGTCGCTCCGCGCCTGTAGCGCGCGCTCTCGCAAGGGCTCATCGGTAAGGAACCATGCCGCCGCAACCGAGGTGTCGAGAATCCAACTCGGCCTAGGCTTCATGCTCACGCAGTCCGCGCAAGACCTCGACTGCTCCGGGACCGACTCCCGGCCGCGCCAGCCGGTCCATCTCCTCGGCTATCTGCAGACGTTCGTCCGCGGCGGCCTTCTCCGCGAAGCGTTCACGGAAATCCTGAAGCGAAATCAGGACGGCCACGGGCCTGCGGCCCTTTTCCAGCAGGACGGGCTCGCCGCCCTTCATCAGGCCGGCGACAACCTTCCCCAACGACTGGCGCAACTGCACGGCGTTCACGCGCTTCATAACATGTACTCTAACATGCCTAGTCAAGTGTCATAGTTGGATTGAACGTCGCGATCCGGTGGAAATGGCGGATCAGGCGTGCGCGACGGCGGGTGATTCGCCGGCATGTGCGGCGTGGGGTGATTCGACGGGGCGCGGAGTGAGCTCCCCTTCGAAAGGTTCGGGCGTGGGCGCCCAGCCCCAGCGAGCGATCGCTCGCTCCAGCGCATCGATCATCTCGGGGGCAAACTGGGAGCCTTCGCAGCGGCGCAACTCGGCGAAGGCCTTTTCCATCGGCATGGCCTTGCGGTAGGACCGCGTTGAGGTCATCGAGTCGAACGCGTCGGAGACCATGATCATCTTGGCGACGTCGGACAGGTTGTCGCCGGCAAGACCGTCGGGATACCCGCGGCCGTCCATTCGCTCGTGGTGGTGACGAACCCCGTCCACCATGTCGGAGAGCATGTCGATCTCGGACACCAGCTCCGCGCCACGCGCGCTGTGGTGCTTCATGTGGTCGTACTCTTCCGGCGTCAGCTTGCCGGGCTTTTGCAGGACCCGCGTATCGATCGTGGTCTTGCCGATGTCGTGCATCAGGGCCGCGTATCGAACCCGGCGAACCTTCGACTCAGAAAAGCCGTACGCGCGCGCCACCAGCGAAGAAATGTGCGAGACGCGTTCTGCATGACCGCCCGTATAAGGATCTTTCGCTTCCAGGGCCTTGATCAGGCCGCGCAGCGTTGAGTCGAAGGTTTCTTGCATGCGCCGCGCCGTCTGGAAGGCGTGCCGCGCGCCCAGAAGCGGCGTCACGATCAGCGGAAGCGCCGCCCACGAGATGTTCAGGTACAGCACCGCCAGCAGCACGCCGAGCGCCGCCAGGCTGAAGTAGGACATAAGGGTGACGCGATAGTCGGAGTAGAGAATCTCCCGCCACGGCACGCGGCGGACCAGCCGGACCATCATCGACACCAGGAGGGTATTCGTGATGAAGAACGCGGCGGTTCCCAGCGTGATCGGAATGAGCGCCTCGGGAAAGTCGGCCGCGGCCAGCGATCCGATCGGCCCGCCGGTTGATCGGTAGACCATCCCCAGCGCGAGCGTGGACACCGAAAACTGGCCCGCATTGAAGAACAAGCGACCCAGCCAGTCGGGACGCTTGCGCAGATCAAGGTCGAACGCTGCGAAAGCGGCTGCCGCGGCCGCGGCCGCCGGACCGGCGGCGATGACGCAACAGATCGCCACCACAAAGCCGACCGAGTAGGAAACGTGGGTCAGAGTGACCGGAACGGCCTCGGCAAAGATAAAGACAAGCCCGAATCCCAGAACGGTAAACAGTTCAACGGGAGGGCCGCCCTTGGCCGACGCGAGCGCGCCGACACACGCTACGACGGCAACCGCCGCGGCGTACAACCAAGCCCTGAGTGGAAAGTCTCGCATAATGGCACTGCAACGCCGCTCACATGTCGAGGAGGCCCGGCTGTGAGCCTGGACCTCCTCGAACGCCTTGCTATGTGATTCGGCACGAAGTGCCGTCGGGCTTAGTACTTGCTGCCGGCGCCGGTGACCAGGAAAATCGTGGCCAGGGCGGACAGAGCGGCTGCGATGCGCGCGATGCGTGCCATAGGAAGGCACCCCCTTTCCTTCTCTTTGTCACGGAAAGTTACGGACGTGTCGGTCCGGCGAACCGCCGGCTCGAAAGGATCGGAGACGGGGGGAGTCAGCGTCTCCGCTCCCCATACGGGCAACGAGCCCGGGAAGACCGGACGGGCCTGCCGCTTGGCCTGCGAGTCGATGGAGGCGCTCCCCTTCTTGCCCCCACCGGACAGGTCCAACTGCTGCTGGTCCGCGTCCTGCGTCTTGCCCTGGTTCATGTCCCGGTCCCTTCGCTCGTTCCGACAGTGCCGAGAATAGGCCCACGGCAGAGCCCAAAAAATCGTGGGAATCACGTGACTAAATACGCGCGCCCCCCGCGCAAACCCGCTGATTCGGGCATAGCACGGGAAAGATTGCCCGTTTTAAGAGTATTTAGGAGGATTCGAACGACTGGACCAGCACGACCGCAGTTGCGGCAATACCCTCGCCCCGGCCGGTGAAGCCCATCCCGTCGGTTGTGGTGGCTTTGACCGACACCGCGGCGACCTGGACGCCCAGCGCCGAGGCCAGTCCGGACCGCATCCGGTCCCGGTACGGGGCCAGAGAAGGCTGCTGGGCGATCACAACCGCGTCCACGTTCCCGATGCCCAGGTACTCCCCCGCCAGCATCCCGGCGACGGTCGCAAGCAGGTCCAGGCTAGACGCCCCCAGCCAGCGAGGGTCCTCGGAAGGAAACACCGCTCCCAGGTCCCCCAGCCCCGCGGCACCCAAAAGCGCGTCGGCGATGGCATGAGTCAGCACGTCTGCGTCGGAGTGGCCCTCAAGACCCCGCTCGTGCGGAATCTCGACGCCGCCCAGGATCAGCGGGCGCCCCGGCGCCAGCCGGTGCGCGTCGAACCCAACTCCGACCCTCACCGCGTCTCCATCAGCGCCTGGGCCAGCGCCAGGTCTGCGGGCGTCGTCACCTTGATGTTGCGCTCGTCGCCCGGCACCACGACGACGGTTTCATGGATCCGCTCCAACAACGACGCGTCATCGGTGCCGATGAAGGCCGTGCGAGCCGCCTCTGCATGCCCTCGCAGCAGCGGCTCCAGCCGGAACGCCTGGGGCGTCTGAATCCGCCAGAGCCCCGACCGGTCAAGCGTCTCGCGGATGACGTCGCCCGTCGCTCGCTTGATCGTGTCGGCAACGGGGACGGCGCAGACGGCGCCGGACGACCGCTCCAGCGCATGGAGCGCGCGCACGAACAGATCGGGGCCGGCCAGCGGGCGCGCGGCGTCGTGCACGACAACCTGCACAGCGCTGCCTCCGATTTGATCCAGCGCCGACCGGACCGACTCTTGCCGGCTCTGACCGCCCGCAACGACCCGTCCGTGCCGCGCAAAGCGCGACTGGACCTGCCGGCGTCCCTCGTCGAGCCAAGAGGCGCCGCACGCGACCACGACGCCGTCGAAAGCTCCGCTCTTCTGGATTGCTTCCAAGCTGTGCTCGATCATCGGCCGCCCGGCCAGCGGCACCAACGCCTTGGGCGTCCCGGCAGCCAGCCGCGTGCCTTCGCCGGCGGCCACGATCACCGCCCAGACGCTCACGGGGACGTTTCCGCCGGCACCGGCTTGGCGAAGATCATCCGGCCGCCCGCCGACTGGATGACGCTGGTG
>JBKKBA010000193.1:0-3437 GCA_046714275.1 Actinomycetota bacterium | reverse complement strand
AGCACCTTCATCGAGTCGCCACTCTGCGACCTGAACAGGTCCAGGATGTAAGGATGCGTCTTCGCGTGGTTCTCGCAGACGCCCCGCCCGCAGAATCGGCAGACGCCAAGCGCGCTCTTGCGACAGTGCCAGCAGTCCATCGATCAATGCTCCCATTCTTGGACCATTTGTACGTGCGGGTGCAGCGATCCCCTTCGGAACGACAAGGCCAGCGTGGCGTCGAACCCCTTACGGTCTAGCTTCAAGACCCTTGACGGCGTCATCGCTCGAACGGTAGCGGTTCTTGGCTGATCCAACAAAAGGGCGAGTTCGCCGAAGTAGTCTCCCGGACCCAGAAGCCGGATCCGCTTGCGCCCGGACAGGACCTCTAATTGACCCGACCCGATCACGAAGAAGGCGTCCGCCTGATGACCTTCGCGGATAAGCGCCGTCTTTGCCGCGACCGTCACCCACTCGGCGTGCTCGATCACCGCGGCCGCATCCGACGCATCCAAGTTCGCGAACGGAGCCAGCGTCAGGAGTTCCCGGACCGACACCAGAGTCTCACGAATCACCTGGATGTCTACCCGCTCGGCGATCAGTCGGTCGAAGGTGCCCTTGTCGAGCGCGAAAACCTCCGAATCTTCCACGGCGCGCACGGTTGCCGTCCGAGGGCTCGCCTGAAGAAGCGCGATCTCGCCGAATGACGCACCCCGCTCCAGCATCCGCAAGCCGACCTCCTTTCCGCCGGCATCACTGTGAACGACCTCAAGCCGGCCGGAGCGCACCAGGAAGAACTCGCTCCCACTTTCTCCCTCGGTGACGACCGGCCATCCCGTCGCGATCCGCCGCAAGGCCACTCGGTTCGCGATCTCCATGATCTGGTCCGCATCCACGCCGGTCATCATCGGCATCGCGCCGATCAGGGACGCTGCGTCTGCCCGCCAGCGAAACTGAGCGGCCCTCAAGACGAGCGTCGAAACGAACCGCGCCCGGCGAACGATGGAACGAACCAGTCTGGCAAGGGCTCGGATCGGCGCGGACAGAACCAGGATGCCCAGCCCAAGGATCAGGGCTCGGTTCGTCCAGCCGCCCGCCCATGCGGAGGTGATTGGTTTCCGGAACACCCGGCTCCAGAAGGCCAGCGCCACCAAGATCGCAAGCACCGCAAAGACCGACGCGATAAGGCCGTAGGCCGACAAGAGCTTTTCCTCCCTGGTCAGCTTCGTCCGGGAGCGCAAGCGCGGGACCAGCTCACCCCGAACGAATGCGAAAGCCCGCTCGCGCAGATTCTGCGTATCGATCAGATCCATCATGATGTAGTAACCGTCAAGACGCAGGAACGGCACCAGATTCTGCAGGGTGCCGTAGTACGAGAAAATCGCGAAGCTGAAGAGGAATGCGCTGATGGCGTTCGTCGGCATGGCCCACGCTGCGATCGCGCATGCGCCGCCGATGATAAATCCCGAGTACGGACCGGACCAGCTGGTCCACACTCGTCCCCGGCGGTCCGCCATCCAGGTGTCGGTGGTTTCGATGAAGAACAGCGGCATCCCCAAATAGAACATGAACCCGGCGGCATTCACGCGCCGTCCGAAATGCCGGCACGACAGCGCGTGTGCCGCCTCGTGAATGAAGATCGCAAGCAGATCGATCACATACAGAGCCAGGACCCACAGGGCGGACGTTCCGAAAACAGAGAACCGATCACCGTGGAGCAGATCCCATGCAGCGACCAGACCGGCGATCGTCACCACTACGAACACCACTCCCACCGACTTTGTATAGAGAGCCGAGCCGCCGTGCCGGTACAACCACTCGGTCAGCTCGTTCGGTCGTTTCATGTCCAAACGCTTCTTGGCGCGGATCTTGCGCACCGCGACCAGCCAACGCGGGCCGTCGTCGCGTTTGGCATCGGCGATCACCTTCTGGACCGAGACGTACGGTTGGGTCAGGAACCCGGCGCGTCGCATCTCTTCAATAAGACTTGTGATGGCCGAGAGAGCGAAGTGGCCGTAGCGCTGGAAATGCGCCACGACGATGTCCCTGATCGAGCGCTGACCGTTCATCTGATCGACGATGAAGCGGTCCTCGGCCGTCAGGCGGATGTAGGACGGGCCACGCTGCGCCTTCATCATCGTGTACGGCTCGCCGGATCGATAGTGGAAGTCGGCCACCTCAACGTCGGGGGCCAACCGCGGTTTCGAATATGCAGGGTTCAGTGCAAGGGCGATCTCGCCCCAAACGCTTGCGGAAGATCGACGTTTCCGCCGGACCGCCCGGGCCAAGTCTTCGCCGGTAAACGGCTTCGTGATTGGCATGCCGTCGCTAGAACCACAGACGAGCTGCGAGTCGTTCGGCTGCGCCGGATTCTCCCCGCTCGATGTCGCGAAGCGCTTCAACAAGCTCGGGCGTGGGTTCAAGCCCTGCTTCGTGGATCACCGCGATGGGGTCGCGGCCCAGTTTCACGCGAAGGATCGGATCCTCCGCCAGCCGGGCGATCAGTTGGTCGAGCGCGCGGCGCCGCTCGAAGTACGCGACAGCCTTGCTCAGCAATCCCTGGGGAGGCGCGGGCAACAGCCGGAGCCGGCCGGCCACCCCTTGGAACTCCGAAACATCCGCCGTACAGCGGGGACACTGCGCAACGTGGTCGGGCGCCGCCGCGGCGTCTAGCGCGATGGCGGCCAGCACGTCGGGATCGGGATGCATGCTCATCACGTCTCTCCAGACGGCATGGAGCCGAGATTTTCTTGCCCTGCCGGACGCAGCAGATCGCGGAGCCGGTGCAAGCAGCGGCTGATCCGGGCGGCAACGGTCCCTTCTGGGACATTCAGGCGGCGTGCGGTCTCGGCCTGCGTCAGATCCTGGAAGAAGGCAAGCTCGATCGTGGCTCGGCATGGATCGCCCAGACGGACGACCGCAGAGCGCACGTCAAGCGCCGCGTCCAGATCGCCCACCTCAACCGGTATCGAGTCGCTTTCCCCGAACTGCGTGTCGCGCTGCTTGCGACCGATCTGGCGGAAGTGCTCCCTGCAGGCGCTGATCGTGACCTGACGGATCCAACTGCGCAATTCGCCGCCGCCTCGGTAGCCGGCAAGGCCGTCGTAGATGCGGACGCACACATCTTGGAAGACCTCGTCGGCCACCTGGGGATCAAGACGGTATGCACGGACGGCCACCGCGTAGATGTACGCCCCGTACCGCCCGATGAGTTCGCGCCAAGCCTGCGCGTCGCCGCCCAGACAAGCACGGACGAGTACGTCGTCAGACTCTGACCCATCTACGACCGCGCGCGGAGCGGCTTGAGGTGTCACGGCTCCCAGACTAGCCGTTCCCGGCGCCGACAGGTGGTTTCGTACAGTGCGCCTCTATCGGGTGATTCCATGGAGTCCGGACGCTCGATTCGACGAGCCAGGACACGCACTCTTTGTCTCGCCGTTCCAGGGCCGTTCACGAAT
>JBKKBA010000192.1:0-3553 GCA_046714275.1 Actinomycetota bacterium | reverse complement strand
GCGCAGTACTTCGTCGGCTCGGTCAGTCCGCAGGGGCATCTGCTGCCTTTGGTGGTCGGGGCATCCAAGCTGGCCGAGCTGGCCAGGGCCGACGGCGCCGACATCATCCTGGTCGACACAACCGGCCTGATCGGCGGGACGCTCGGTCAGGTGCTGAAGTATCACAAGATCGAAGTGCTCCGGCCGGATCTGGTCGTCGGGTTCCAGCGAGGCGAGGAACTGGAGCCGATCCTGGGCGCCATCCGCCGAGCCTTCCCACTGGATGTCGAGACGCTGCCGGTACCCGATGAGGTCAAGCCGGCCAACATCGACGCCCGGATCACATCCCGCCGGGACAAGCTCCGAGCTGCGTTCGAGCCCGGGTCTCATCGCTGGAAGGTCAAGATGGGCATCTTCATCCCCAACGTCCCCCCCGACGTCGACCCGGCGCTCCTGGAGGGCATGCTGGTGGGTCTGGAGGACGGCAGCGGCTCGTGTGCCGGCCTGGGCATCCTGGAGTACCGCGACGGCCAGTTGCTGCTGCGATCCTGCGTCGAAGAGGGTGCGAAGGCCCTTCGCATCGGCTCGGCCAGGGTCGGACCCGACTACTCCACGACCCGCGTGGATCTGCGCGACCTGTTTGTCTCGGATTAGTACTGGGTTGTTCGGCCGGGTGCGCGGCGGCTACAATTCGGCGTTTGTGAATGTTGGCCGGGGCTCGTCCGGCCCGGCCTCGAAAGGGAGTTCATGGGTTCGATCATCAAGAAGCGCCGAAAGAAGATGCGAAAGCACAAGCACAAGAAGCTGCTGAAGAAGACCCGCTGGCAGCGCCGCCAGAAGTCGTAGGCCTCCGCGCGCCGTGGCCCTGTCGTTTCGCTTCATCACCTTCACCACCGACTACGGGCTTGAAGACGAGTTCGTCGGGATTTGCCATGGGGTGATCAAGCGCTTCGCTCCCGAAGTCGACGTGATCGATCTCTCGCACGGGATCCCACCTCACGACGTGGTCTCGGGCGCGACGGTGCTGGCTCAGGCCGTGCCGTTCATGCCGCCCGCGGTGCACTTGGCTGTGGTGGACCCCGGCGTCGGGACCAAGCGCAGGGGTGTCGTGATCGGTACGAAGGAAGGTCCGCCGCTGGTGGGCCCCAACAACGGCGTTCTCTGGCTGGCGGCGCAGCAATTGGGTGGCGCGACGCAGGCCCACGAGATCACCAACGCAGAGCTGTTCTTGCGCACGCCGTCGAAGACCTTCCACGGGCGCGACATCTTCTCGCCCGTTGCGGCGCGCCTGGCTCTGGGTCTGCCTCCCGAGGAAGTCGGCCCGCCGGTGCCCATCGACCAGCTCGTCCGTCTTGAGGTGCCGCAGAGCCGCGTCGACGACGACCACGTGCACGGCCAGGTCGTGCAAGCCGACCACTTCGGCAACCTGCAGCTGAACGTCCATCGTCAAGACCTGGAAGGCGCCGGAATCATGCTGGGCGATGGGTTGGAGCTTCGCGCCGGGGGCAAGTCCTACAGCGTCGGTTACTGCGAAGCGTTTGCCGAGGTGCCGCAAGGTCGCCTGGCGATTCTGGAAGATGCTTACCGCCACATTACGATCGTCGTGAACCAGGGTCATGCGGCGCGTCACCTGGAAGCCCGCCGCGGCGACCCCATCATCCTTGCGCGGCTGCCCAAGCAGCCGGCGGCTCGCTGAGCAAGCGTTTCTAAGGCGGGGTTGCTGGCGGCTGTGCGGCGGCAGCGGCTAGGGTGTGCGCGATGCCGCAGCAGCGCGTGCTTATCACGGGCGTTTCCCGCTTCCTTGGGGGGCGACTGGCGCAGCGCTTAGAACAAGACCCGAATGTCGCCGAGATTGTGGGCGTCGACACCGAGGAGCCGCAGGTCGAGCTGACGCGGACCGAGTTCGTGCGCGCCGACATCCGGAACCCTCTGATCGCAAAGGTCCTGCAGGCGACGGAGGTCGATACCGTTGTGCATACGGCCGTGGTGGCGACTCCGGCCCGGGTCGGCGGGCGCTCCAACATGAAAGAGATCAACGTCATCGGAACGATGCAGCTCTTCGCGGCCTGTCAGAAGGCGGAAAGCCTTCGTCGCGTCGTGATGAAGTCGTCGACGGCGATCTACGGCAGCGAGCCGACCGATCCCAGCGTCTTCGGCGAAGAGATGGCACCCCGCTCGCAACCCCGCACCGGCTACGGGAAAGACTCGGTTGAGGTTGAGAACTACGCCCGGGCCTTCGGGCGCCGGCGCAGCGATGTGACGCTGACGATCTTGCGTTTCGCGAACTTCATCGGCCCGCGTATCGACACGCCGCTGACCCGCTATTTTTCGCTGCCTGTGGTTCCGACGGCGATGGGCTTCGATCCACGGCTGCAATTCCTTCACGAGGACGATGCGATCGAGATCCTGTACCGGGCAACCGTGGCCGATCATCCGGGAACGTTCAATGCGGCGGGTGATGGGGTTGTGTATCTGTCGCAGGCAATCCGGCTGGCGGGCAAGGCGCCGATGCCGGTACCCCTTCCGTTTATCAACGTGGTGGCAGCGGCGCTGCGCCGGGCCAACGTCGTCGACTTTTCGCAGGAGCAGATCCGCCTGTTGCTGTACGGCCGTGTCGGTGACGTATCGCGCCTGAAGGCGCAGTTCGACTACCTTCCGCAATACGACAGTGAGCAGGCATTCCGCGACTTCGTGGCGCGCCGCAAGCTGGCGAAGCTGTTCACGCCCCAGCAAGCGGCGCAGTGGGAGCGCGACCTGTATCAGTTCTTGGCCCGGCGGAAGGTAGAGGTGTGATTGTGGCCGACGCCCGCGTCATTCCGATCCATCAGCCCGAATCGCGTCCGCGCTGCGCGGCGGACACCGCCGACGGCAGGCCATGTCGCAACCGGGCCGGCGAGTCCGGGTTCTGTGCCCGGCACGCACGGGAGCTTCCACCCGCGACCGGGGGCCGACCGGCGCACAGAGGGCGTCCTTCGTCGGCGGCACAGGAACCCGCGCCGACGGCCCTGCAGGAGCGCTTGGCACAGGCCTTGGCTTTTCTGCGGCGTCGAGCAACCGGCGAGTACGTCGTGGACGACATGGGCTTCGATCGCGATCTGACCGAGAACGTCCTGCTGCCGATGCTGCGCCCCCTTTTCCATTCCTGGTGGCGCGTCGAGCAGATCGGCGTGGAGAACGTCCCCGTAGAGGGACCCGTCCTGCTGGTTTCCAATCATTCCGGAACGGTGCCGTTCGATGCGCTGATGATGAAGGTCGGCGTCTTCGAATCGATCGGCCGGCACGTTCGCTTGCTGGCCGCCGACCTGGCGATGACGGTTCCCGTCGTCGGTGAGCTGGCGCGCAAGAGCGGAAACACCCTGGCCTGCGAGGAGGATGCCTTGCGCCTGCTGCGGGCCGGCGAGGCCCTTGGCGTGTTTCCGGAAGGCTTCAAGGGGATCGGAAAGCCGTTTCGCGAGCGTTACCGCCTGCAGCGGTTCGGGCGCGGTGGCTTCGTCGAGGTAGCGCTGCGGGCCGGTGTGCCAATCATTCCGGTGGCAATTGTCGGCGCGGAGGAGACCTATCCGATGATCGCCAA
>JBKKBA010000191.1:0-2566 GCA_046714275.1 Actinomycetota bacterium | reverse complement strand
CACCTGGAGTGGACGTATGTCCCCTACATCCTTCCCGCGTCCAAGGAAGGCGAGCGGGTGGCGATGCACTACACGCTGGCGTGGTTCGATCGCTACCTAAAGTCCTCCGATGTGACGCAGCGCGCCGACGCGACGCGCCGGCTGACGCTGCAGGTCTTCGACGGCAGCGCCGACGCCAGTGCGATCGGTGCGGGATCATGGGACGCAGCCACCAGGGCGAACGTTCCACACAAGCTTGAAGGAGAACGCGTCTGGGAGCACCTGTCGTTCTACAGCCCCAGCGGCTACCGGCTGGACGGCGGCGCGCTCGCCTGCACAGACATGCGCCGAAACGCGGCCTGCTGATTCATCCGCCCAGTATTCTCGGCTCCGTGACTCGTCGCCTCGCGATCGTGATGCTGATCTTCGGGTGCGTTGCTTGCAGTCCGGCCAAGCAGCCTCCCGGCGCGACGCCCCCGGCGACCGTTCCGCCGTCCGTTCCGCCGTCCGTTCCGACGCCCAGCCGGACGCCGGCGCCGTCGGTTTCCCCGGCAACGCAGTCCGCGCGCGTCGGTTCGCGGCTCACGTTGCTGCGCACCCGCAGCGAGACCGTCGATGTCAACGTGCTTGAGGTTGCCGATCCGGCGCGGGGCGCACGAACGCCACCGCCTGCCGGTCGGCGATGGGTTGCCGTGCACCTTGAGATCAGCAACCCCGCAAGCCCAACCTACGCCGAGCGCCCGCGCGACGGGCTGCGACTGCTGGACCGGGCCGGAACCCTCTACGCGCCCGCGCCGGGCGACCCAGTCCGGCCCCCCCTCGCCTCCCCCATCACGGTTCGCCGCGGCAGCTTCGCCCGCGGCTATCTCACGTTCGCGGTCCCAACCGGCGCGCGAATCGCGTCGGTCCGCTTCACGCCCGGCGCCGCCACCGGCCCCGACACCGGCGCGTGGACGATTCCCTAGGGAAGCTCCGGCTCCATCCTGGATTGTTTTCGAGCCAAAGACGCGGCGATCGCCCCCGCCAGGATCAGCGCTCCCCCCGCTGCGGTTGCGGGCCGCAGCGACTCGTTGAGAAAGACGATCGCAAGGATCGACGACGACAGCGGCTCTGCGGCAGCGACGATCGACGTGCGGACCGGACCCAAGCGCCGCAGGCCGGCCATCAGGCAGAAGAACGCCCCGCCCGTGCAGATGCCCATCGCGACGACGCGCCACCACTCACCGCCGAAGGGCACATGCCGGCCCGGAAGCACCAGCAACGACGCGAAGAGCCCGGCCGATGCCCACGCGCTCACCCAGGCCGACGCGGTCAGCGCTTGAGTTCGTTTCATCGTCCGATCCACGCCGATCAGGTAGACGGTGAACATCAACGCCGCGCCCAGCGCCAATGCCATTCCCGCTGGGCGGATCGCGATGCGGCCGGACCCGGCGACCACGATCGCGGCGCCGGCGACCGCGCAGAACAGGGCGCCGCCGATCAGCCTGCCGGGCGCGCGCTCGCCCAGCAGCAGCGACGTGACCGCGACGAACACGGGATAGGTGAAGAACAGCAGGGTCACGGCCGTCGCAGTGCCGTGCCGGATCGCGGCGAAGAACAACGCCGACTCGATCGAGTACCCGGCAACGCCCAGAAGCGCCAGGCGACCGCGCTCACCGCGGGCGGGAAGCAGCGGCGTCCCGCGGGCGGCGGCGATCGCGCTGAGGACGATCGCAGCGATCAAAAAGCGGATGCCCAGCATCGCCGTCACGCCCAAGCCCTTCCGAAGGATGGCGGTGCCCAGGACGACCACGACACCGAATTGAACGGATGCCAGCCCGACCAGGATTCCGCCGACGGCGGCATCGTTCTTCACAAGGGATCGCATTGACGACCATGATGCCACCGTCTACGGGGGGGGGGGGCGGCATGCCGATAGACTGATCTTTCCCATGGATGCCGCGCAGCGATCAGCCCTTCGTCAGAACCTTCTTGCCCAAGCCATTTGCGGCGACACGAACACACCACGCGAATCCGTCGTTGGCAACGCCGAGAAACTCGCCGCCGGTGAGCCCGACAAAGCCCTGGGCTTTTCCTTCGAAGACCTAACCCCGCAGAGCGTGATCAACGACGTAGCCGCGCTCTGTGGCTGCTCGAACGATCTTGCGGTGCGAACCGGCCCGGGCGTGATCGATGTCGAGCGAACGCTGGACCAGTTGGCGGCCGCCGCCGGGATGATCCGGGCGGCCGCCCAGGACGGCGCGCGCGTGTTGCTCGCAACAGGTCATCCGACGGGGCTGCTGCCGACCTACATGGAGATCGCCCGCCGGCTTGAGGATGCCGGGTGCAAGCTGTTGACCCCCCGGTCCGGCGAGCGGCTGCGCCCAACACAGGAGGGGAAGGTCGCCAGCGCCTGGGAGATGGCCCGCTTCCGGGGCACCCGTATCCGGTATCTGGATTCGGTCGCCTGCCTGACCGACGGGGCCCACCTGTACCACACACACGCGTCATGGGCGATGGACGAGCTGCTGGACGCGGTCGAGCCGCCCGATCTGGTGATTGCCGACCACGGCTTTGCCGGCGCTGCGATCGTCCGAGGGGTCCCAAC
>JBKKBA010000190.1:0-4124 GCA_046714275.1 Actinomycetota bacterium | reverse complement strand
CGAGCCCGCACCGGCACCCGAGCCCGCCCCGGCACCGGCACCCGAGCCCGCACCGGCACCCGAGCCCGCCCCGGCACCCGAGCCCGCCCCGGCACCTGAGCCGGCCCCCGAACCGGCCCCGGGACATGAGCCGGCCCCCGAACCCGTCGCTCCTGAACCCATCGCTCCCGAACCCATCGCTCCCGAACCCGTCGCTCCCGAACCCATCGCTCCTCAGGTCCCGGCCGAACCCGTGGAGTCGCCCCCCCTTCAGCCGGCCGTCGGCGCCGTGATCGACCGGCCATCGCTCGACACCGTGCAGCCAGTCGCCGCGAAAGGCGACGAGCCGGCCGAGCACCCACCCGCTGAACCCGACCGTCCGGACACAACCGCGGTGATCCAGGTTCCCGCCGTGGAGGAATTCGTCTTTGCCGCCAACCGCGTCCCGGAAGAGACGGCGGACGCCGTCACCGTCGCGCCGGTCCCGCGCCCCGCACGAGGCGACGACGTCCCGAAGAACCTCTCACGCCGCCGCTACGCGGCATTGCGCGCATTTGCCGAAGCGTTGCTTCCCGCCGGCGGCGACCTTGCTCCCTCCGCGTCCGACGTCGGCGTCGCGAAGCGAATCGACGAATCCCTGCCGCGGCTGGACCGCGCCGTGCGACGGTGTCTGGAGCGGTTGATCGGGCTGGTGGACGCCGCATCGATCCCCACGCGCGGCCGGCGCCTTTCGAAGTTAACCCCCGCCACGGCAAGCGCCTTTATCGAACGCGCGCTTCAAGCGCGGAACCCTGTCGTCCGCCAAGCCGTGTCCTTCCTGAAGTTCCTGTGCGCGAACGAGTTCGCCTCGACGCAGTCCGTCGAGGAAGCGATCGGTTTCACCTACGGGTGCGTCACGCGCGACCCGCCGCGCGACGGCGCATCGCTGGAGGTCATCGCCTATCCGGCGATCGACCGTGACCACGTCGAGGATTGCGATGTCGTCGTCGTCGGCTCGGGCGCCGGCGGGGCAGTCGTCGCCAAGGAGCTGGCCGAAGCGGGAATGTCGGTCGTCGTCGTCGAAGAGGGCGGCTACTTTACGCGCCGCGACTTCGCCGGACCCCCGTGGGAGCGCTACCAGAAACTGTATCGAGCCAACGGAACGACGATGGCAATGGGCCGGCCGGTGATTCCGATTCCCGTCGGGAAGGGCATCGGCGGTACGACGCTGGTCAATGCGGGCACATGCTTCCGCACGCCCGACCGGGTCCTTCAGAAATGGAGCAGCGAATTTGGAATCGAAGGCATCGACGCGGATTCGATGCGTCCGCTGTTTGATCGGGTCGAGAAAATCCTGCACGTCCAGCCGGTGCCCGAAGAGATCATCGGCGACAACGCTCGCGTGTTCCGCCGTGGTGTTCAGGCATTGGACCTTCACGGCGCACCGATCCACCGCAGCATCTCGGGGTGTCGTGGTTGCGGCGTGTGCACGTTCGGCTGTCCGTCCGATGCCAAGCAGTCCACCCACCTGTCCTACCTGCCGCGAGCCCAGCGCGCCGGAGCCACGATCTACGCGCGCTGCGCCGTCCGTCAGATCATCGTCGAAGGCGGGCACGCTCGCGGCGTCATGGCGCGGATTCTGGACGAGCGAGGACGCGGCGTCGCGAACCTCACCGTTCGATCCAAGATCGTCGTGCTGGCCGCCGGAGCGATGCACACGCCGGCTCTGCTGCAGCGGAACGCTTTGACCGGCCGCTCCGGGCAGGTCGGGCGAAATCTTCGCATCCATCCGGCGACCGCCGTGGGGGCGATCTTCCCCGAGCCGGTGTACTCGTGGCGGGGAACGATGCAGTCGTTCTATGTAGATGACTGGCACGAATCCGACGATGTGATGATCGAGGTGACGTCCATCGTTCCGTCCGTCGCGGCCGGATCGCTGCCCGGCGCCGGCGTGCGCTTCAAGAATCTGCTGTCCCGCCTTCCCTACGTCGCGTCGGCGGGACTGATGGTGTCGGATACCTCCAGCGGCCGCGTCCGGTATCGGCGCAACGCCGAGCCGCTGGTCACCTACGCGCTGAACCAGCGCGACGCACGGCGCATGGTCGCCGGCATGGCTCGGATTGCGGAGATCTTCCTGGCGGCCGGGGCGCGCGCGGTGTTCACCGGTGTCCCATCGGTGCCGTGGGTTACCAATGCGGACGAGGTGTCGGCAATGCGGGAGGCGGCCGTGAAGCCGTCGCAGCTCAAGGTGTCGGCCTTTCATCCCGTCGGCACCGCCCGCATGGGCAGCGATCCTTCGGCAACCGTTGTGGATCCGTGGGGCGAATGCCGCGATATCCGCGGCCTCTTCGTCGCCGACGCATCGATGCTTCCCGGCTGTCCGACCGTCAATCCGCAAATCACGATCATGGCCTTCGCCACCCGGACCGCAGCGCACATCCTGCGATCGCGCGCGTCCCTAGTTTCCTGAACTTCCGGGCGCGACGCCAGCAGTAATGATTCGGCAGGCTGGAGTCGCCCGAATCATTACCGCTACCGATCGCAGGCTCGCGCGGAAGACGGCCCTCACCGCAGGACGGCCGATACGTGGAGGCCCGCTCGTTCGCGTCTATGCGCTTGCGCCCGATAATCTGGCTCGCACAGGGACATGGCGGAGGGGGGGATTCGCATGGCGGTTGAGATCGGCAAAGAGGCGCCCGACTTCGAGCTTCGCGCGACGACGGGCGGAACGATCAAGCTCAGCGACTATCGCGGGAAGAAGAACGTGCTGCTGATCTTCTATCCGTTTGCGTTCTCAAGGACCTGCACCAGCGAGTTCTGCGGGCTGCGCGACGACAACTCCGACCTGGCCTCCGACGACCAGGTCGAGGTACTCGGCATCTCCTGCGATTCGGCGTTCGTGCTGAAGGCGTGGAAGAAGGCCGAAGGATTCCCGAACGAATTCGTCGCCGACTACTGGCCCCACGGCAAGGTGTCCGAGGATTACGGGGTGTTCATACCGCAGGCCGGTTGCCCGAAGCGCGGCACCTTCCTGATCGACACCGACGGCATCCTGCGGTGGATGGAGGTTAGTGAGGACGGCTCGGCGCGCGATCAGTCGGGCTGGCGGGCCGCCCTGGCGAAGCTGGGTGTCCAGGTGGCAGCCGGATAGGACAAAGAGATGCCGTGCTATCGCTGCGGGCGCGTGCAGGAGGATCCCGTTCGGGGTGCCTCGCCGTGGGCGCGCGGCGTCATCGTCGATGAGCAGATCCTGGTGTGCCCCGAATGCCAGCAAGAGCACCCGGAATGGTCGGCGCAGCTTCGGGAATGTGCGCGCTGTGGCTCGACACGCTTGCAGATTCAGATCGGGATGATCGTGTGTCGCGGGTGCGGCGACGCGGTGGAGGTGCGTCCTGGTGAAGCTTCCTTCTGAAGGACCGGTCCTGCTCTCGGCATGTCTGGCCGGGGTTGAATGCACCTACAAGGGCGAAGGCAAAGCGCGCGCATGGGCGGTCGATCTGGTGTCGCGCGGGCGCGCGGTGCTGGTGTGCCCCGAGGTTGCGGGCGGGCTGGGAATTCCGCGGCCGGAAGCAGAGATCCAAGGCGGCGACGGCGGCGACGTGCTGGATGGGCGCGCCCGCGTTCATTCGGCCGACGGAGACGACGTCACGGATGCTTATCTGAAGGGGGCTCGCGTTGCTGTGGAGGCCGCGCAGCGTAGTGGCGCAACGCTCAGCGTCCTCAAAGCCAGAAGTCCTTCCTGCGGATGCGGATTGATTTATGACGGATCGTTTCAAAGTACGCTTTTTCGGGGAGACGGAGTGACTAGCGCGGCATTGAAGCGCCAGGGCCTGACCGTCGTCTCCGACGAAGAGATCTCCGTGTGACCCGGGGCAGGTCCCTGCCCATAACGTGTCGAAAGGAGATCGCATGCGCATCAGAGGTACAGCATTAGCTCTCTTGGCCATCGCCTTGAGCTTGCCGGGGACGGCACAAGCCGTTCCGGCGTCGTCGTGTGGCGGGGAGTGGGCCGGAACTCCAACATCGTGCTACCTAGAGTTCAAGGGCTTTCCGCTGACCGTTTCGGGCAGCGCGTTCTCGGCAACGCTTGAGGCCGTGACGGTGCGCCTGGTCATCGAATCCACCGCGTCCGCGCAGCTTCCTGGGGTTGTCGTGCTGGCATGTGC
>JBKKBA010000189.1:0-10686 GCA_046714275.1 Actinomycetota bacterium | reverse complement strand
GGTCATGGTTCACGTTTGAGCCTCGCTTCTTCATCGAGAAGGTTCTTGAAGGTCCTGAAGATCACGACCGCATCCTGATCATGATCTGTTAGCCTCTCGTAAAACCTCGGGTCCTGGACCCATTCCGGGAAGGCGATGATAAAGATCCCCTCGTCGTTATTGCGGAAGTCGACCAGCCAATGGGTCGAAAGCTTGCGGTCGACGATCTCAAAGAGCGCCGCCGGCTTCCAGATCGGGTAGGCGACATGGATATTGTCGTAGACGTCGTCGCAGACGAAGTACCAAGGATGACCACGATTCACGGTGATGGCGTATACGACGTATTCGCGGCCGACCGTGAGGTGGAACTCAGAGTCCCGAGTTAGATTCACCCGCGGATCGAGAATGTACGCGGGAAGAGCCCGCCCCGTATTAGCCTTCGCGCGGACAATCATTGAGTGAACTTGAACTCAACGTCCTGACCGGTCACCAGGTTCCTGAACCAGTGCACCACCGCGGCAACACGTCCATCACTAGTTCGAAGCGCGTATTGCATCTTCACCCACGGGCCGGGTCCGTAGTTCGCAATCAGACGCGGTGCGTCACCCAGTTTCTCGATGATTACTTCCCCGACTTGGCCAGATTGGGCAGCCCGCATCGCGATCTGTTGGTAGAGACTTGCCGGTACCTGGTTGGCGATAGGTCCGTTGGCGACTTGTGATCCGCCAGCCACAACCGTGCTGCCTACCGCGAAACACGTCGCGGAGAGGAAATAGCAAACCACAAACCCGCCCGACACAAGAATCACCGCTCCGTCGGCTATCCAGAACCACGTCGGCACAAGAGGCACGCCAGCCTGGAAGCTCTCAATCGGATTGATGAAGGCTTCCCAAAGGATGCTGCCTATCCCGGGCCCACCTCCATTCCTGGGTTCTCCACGCAAACCGCTGGGGTCCACTAGGAGGGTCGGTCGGTTGGCGACGTAGGCGTAGCTGGCGATGGCGGATTCGCCGAGGATCGAAGGGAGTGGGTCGGGGCGGTTGAAGCGGCCGATTGCGGGGTCGTATTGGCGTGCCCTGAGGTGGTACAGGCCGGTGGCCAAGTCGATGGCTTCGCCGGTGAAGCGCATCCGGTTCTCGGGCGCGAACACAGAGTGGCGCGTCTTTCGGCGTAGCGAGCCGAAGGCGTCATAGGCGTAGCTCCACTGCAGGGCACCGTCCGGGTCGGTGATGCTTTGAACGCTCCCGAGCCCATCGTGATGGTAGTAGGAGGGAGTCCCGTTGGAGGTCATGGAAATGAGGTCGAAACCATGCACGTACCGGCGTCTGATGTTGCCGTCGGCCTCGCGTTCGAGGGCGAGTTGGTCGAGACTCCAGTTGCGGTCCCAGAGCGTTTGGATCTCGTGTTCGATGACGCCGCCGACGGTCTTGCGTTCGCGGAGGCGTCGGCCGTCGCCATCGTAAGTGTAGGTGTGGGCGGTGACGAGACCGGCGGCGATGGGGTCGGTGATGCTGGTGAGGCGATTGGCGAGATCGTAGGTGAAGGTTCTTGTGCCTGCGGTGATCTGATTGCCGTTGGGGTCGTAGGCGTGGACGATGGTGCCGCCGGGTCCGGCTTGGGAGAGGAGTTGATCGCCGGCGTTGTAGGTGTAGGTGGTGGTTCCGGAGGCGCGTTGTTCGGTGAGCCGGTTGCCGACGGCGTCGTAGGTGTAGCGGGCGAATGGGTCGCCGAGGCCGGTGCATCCTGGCGCGAAGCAGGCCTCGATGAGCCGGTCGCGATTGTCGTAGTCGTAGGTGGTGGCGCCGTCGCGGGTGGTGATGGTGAGGGGGTTGCCGACCGGGTCGAGGACGAATCGGGCGAGGGAGACGGCGGAGCCTGCCTTTTGGGACTGGACCTCGGTGAGGCGTCCGGCGCGGTCGTAGGCGCGGGTCTCGACGACGCCGTTGGGAAGCGACGTTTGGGCGAGATTCCCGGCGGCGTCGTAGGTGTAGGTGGTTGTCTTGCCGCCGTTGGTGACAGTCTTGAGGCGGCCGTCATCATCGTATGTGTAATCGATGACGCTGCTATCGGGGTAGGCGCGGCTGGTGACGTTGCCGGCCTGATCGTACTCGTAGGCGAAGGTATCAGCTCCGCGAGTAATTGCGGTGCTGCGGCTTAGGGCATCGGCGGTTTGGTTTTCGGTGCCCGCGCCATCCACCATCTGGGTGCGGTTGCCGGCGTTGTCGTAGGTGTAGCTGACATCGGGGGTCGCGTCCGAGTAGTCGATGGAAGTGAGCCGATTCAGAGCGTCATAGGCGAAGGTTGTATTCCCGTCGCCGGGCGCTGGCGTGACGTTGCCAGCTGCGTCTGTGACGCTGGTAAGGTTGCCTGCGGCGTCGTAGGAGTAGGTCCAGATTTGCGCCAGCGGTGAGGTGATCTTGGTGCGCCGGTTCGCCGCGTCGTAGTCGAAGCTGGTGATTCGCAGCAGGGCGTCGGTGCGGCTTGTGGGGTTGCCGACCGCGTCGTAGGTGTAACTGGTCGTGGTGAGGTCGGGTGCGGTGACCTTGGTGAGTTCGCCGGCGGCGTTGTAGTCGTAGCTGGTCGCGTGGATGTTGGCGTCGGCGCGGCTCTTGAGGTCGCCGGTTGGATCATAGGTGAACGTGGTCGTGTTTCCGAGCGGGTCGGTCTGGGTGAGGAGGTTGTCGGCGGCATCGTAGGTGAAGGTCCAGGTGAAGTCCGATGGTGTGGCACCGGTTTCGTTGCCGCGTGCATCAACCAGTGAGGTGAGGCGGCCGGACGAGTCGTAGTCGAAGGTGGTCTTGTGGCCGAGCGGAGTTGTGATTTCCGTGAGGTTGCCGGCCGTGTCGTAGCCGAATGACGTCGTCTTCCCGCGGGGATCGGTGACCGCGGTGACGAGTCCGGTGGATGGGTTTCTCGTGTACTGGGTGAGGATGGTGGCCGGAGGGGTGACCTTGGTCAGGTTTCCGCTGGCGTCATACTCATACGTGATGGTGTGGCCTCGCCCGTTGGTGAAGCTGGTGAGGTTGTTCTGGGCGTCGTAGGTGAACTCCTCGTCGAAGGTGAACGGGGATGGTGAGATGCGTCGGGTGAGATTGCCCGCAGCGTCGTACTCGAAGCCCCATGTGTTGCCACGCGCATCGACAAGCTGGGTGGGGTTCAGATCGGCATCGTACGTATATCGAGCCTCGCTTCCGAGGGCATCGATTCGTTTGATGAGCGCGCCATTCGTGTAGACGTCTTTCCACTGGTTTGCGCGCGCGTCGGTCATCGTGGCGGTCCCGGTCGATACATTCCACGCAAAGAAGCTGTGGTTTCCCAGCGCGTCGATCTGCTCCATGACGCGGCCATCGCTGCCGTAGATGTTCTCGATCGTGGTGTTGAGGTTCTGGTCAATGACCTTGGTGAGCCGGCCGCTAGTGTCGTAGGTGTATGCGATGGTTCCGCCGCGTAGGTCGGTGACGCCGCTCAGCAGCCCGTCGGTGTAGGAGTAGCCGACGCTGCGGCCTCCAGGTAGCGAGACTTGGGTGAGGCGACCTGCCGGATTATGCATGAAGCTGATCGTCCGGCCCGCTGAGTCGGTAATGGTGGCGAGCCTGGCGGAGCCGTCGTAGGCGAGGCTGAGCCCTTGGCCGTTGCGATCCTTGACGGACATGAGCTTGCCGGAGGCGTCGAAGCGCAGGCGCGTCTGGTTGCGCCGCAGGAGTTCGTAGGTGAGGCCGCATCGGCCGCCGCGGTGATGCGCCGCGATCTGGGCCTCCGACAGGACCTGCGGGTAGACGGCGACCTCATCGACGATGGCATTGAGATAGCCCATGCCATGACCGGAGTTCGAGGCGATGTGCCAGCGGTCCCCGCCGGTCCATAGCGTGTTGACCGGGACGGCGACGCCTTCCTCGACGCCATCGACGTACAGATGCATCGCCCCGGCATTCGAGGCGGTGCCCACGACGTGATACCAGACCCCCATCTCGACCGGGGTGGCGCCGGTCACCGACCGCTGCGCGCCATCGACCAGATAGTGCTGGAATCGGCCACCCGAGACCCTAAGCTGATGGCTCCAAGTGACCGCCGGTCCCTGATTGTCGGTTCGGGTGATGATCGCCTGATCCGCCGTCGAGTTGAGCTTGACCCACGCCTCCAGCGTGTAGGCGGTCGAATCCACAGCATCAAGAGCCGTGACGTGATCATCAGCGCCGTCGAATCGGACGGCCGTACCAGGGTTGCCGGGGATCCCTGTCTGGCCGAACGTCGCGCCGCCAACGTAGCTACCGTCCAGATCGTTAGCCGTCTCATCGGCCGCCGTGGCGCCGCTGGTCTCGGCCAGCCGCCAGTACGCGCGGGGCGCATCGGCCATGACCAGCGCGCGGTATCCGCTGGCGTCGGTGTCGGTGATCGCGGTCAAGCGCGATCGCGTGCCGGCCGGTCCGGCGAACGTGCAGTTCGGCTGCCCTGTGTAGAGGACCTGCTGGCCGTCGTCGCTTCGCAACAGCACATCCCCGTAGCTCTTGATATCCAGCGACGTTGCCAAATTGTGCGTCCATCCCCGACCCAGGGCGCCGGTCGAGGTGTCCGCCGAGTTGTAGGTGCGGGTCAGCCTGAACGGCACGCCGATCCCGGGCAGGGCGGCGTCGGTGACTGAGGTCGTGTAGCTGCCGGTGAGGCTGTTGACGGGATCGGCCTGCGTCCCAGTCGGATTGATCGCATCGATCGAGCCCGTTCCGTAGGTCTGCCCCTCGGCGGGTCCGCCAGCGCAGATCAGCGTCCCCTGGATGCGAACGTTGTCGAAGGCGATCGAAACGGCCTTGTCGCCGAAGAACTCGTCTCTGGCGCCGGCGCGGATCAAGAAGTCGACGTCGGCGGCGGTGATGTCGCCGGAGCGAATTGTCTGCCAGCCCGTCGAATTGTAGTAGGCGGCCGTGGCCGTGGTTCCGACCCGCTGCAGCCTCATGATTGCGGACTGGTCGCTTGTTGACGTCTGACCCGCCAGCGTGTTGGTGAAGTTCGCCGCGTACACATCCGGGCCGGGCACCTTCAACTCTGAAGGACCCCAGTTGATGCGCTCCGCCGTGTGAATGGTGTCGGCTTCCTGCGTGAAGTAGTTGTACGGCGTCCCGGGCTCCAAGACCTCGGCAACGAGCTGCACGCGCACGCCGTTCTCGGCCGGCCAGCCAAGCAACCGATAATGGACCCAGATATCAAAGTCTCCCCGCAGCCGGCAGCGGCTGACATAGCCAGCCCAGAAATGCGAATCCGCGCCTTGCTGCGCATCAGCTGCGACCGCAACCTCGAGCCGTTGATTGGTCTCCTGAACCGTCGCCCCGGCGCCCGTCACGAAGCCGCGCCACTTGGAGGCGTCCGGAGCATTGTCGTTGAAGTCGTCGAACAGCTCCACCGCCGCCGCAGCAGGCCGTTGCGCAAACGGCACCCATGAGGGGACAGGCAGACCGAAGACACCCAACGCCACCCCCACCAGAGCGGCCACCGCCTTCCTCCACGAAGGGCCCCCCTGTCGTCGCTCAGGTGTGAGCGCGCTGGCCGATACACGCCGTCGAACCCCCATCACCGCCCCCAGCCGCCTCACGTCGCTCTGACCATTGACGCGCCGGGGTTACCACAAGCGCGTCGGGGAAGGCGCCGGGAGGCTAACATGGCCTGCAAGACTCGGGCAAGGCGGGACGAAACCAAACGCGTCGTTGGCTCAAGTGCCCTGTCCAACGGTCGCCGAACCGCGGATCCCGGTCACCTCTGCCACGATGTCGCGATGTCCACTGCCGAAAAAGTTCACAGGGAACTTCACACGCCCGGGGTGAGAACCACAGCGGCGGCGGCACCTATTTGTGGAGTAAGGACTCACACGCTGCCGGGGATGCATCATGCTGTGGGAACTTGGATCGCACCCGCAAGGCAGGCAACCGCCGAAGAGGTCATCCACCGGCTCGAAACCCTCAGCTTCGTGGAGAAGAGGAGACTCCTCGCCCTCCTCGACGTCGAAGTCCACGTCGAGGAAAACGGCCTGGTCAAAGCCTCACGTCGCGCACCGAGACCCGAGCCCGACGATCAACGAAAAGTATGCTCTAGTACATCCTCTCGATCAGGTCGGCGTACATGTCGGTGATGGCGCGGCGGCGGACCTTCATGGTGGGCGTCATTTCCTCTTCTTCCTGAAGGAAGTCGCGCTCCAGCACCGTCCACTTCTTGATCTGCTCGACCCGAGCCAACTGCGCGTTGACGTCGGCCACCGCGTTCTCGACGAGCTGCAGGATGTCGGGGTGCCTGCTCAGCTCGGCGAAGTCGGTGAACGGGATGGACTTCTGCTGCGCGAACGCTGTCACCTTCTCTTGATCCAGCGTAATCAGCGCCGTCAGGTAGGGACGCCGGTCCCCGATGATGACGGTCTGCGACACCCACGGCGAATACTTCAGCATGTTCTCCAGCACCTGCGGCGCGATGTTCTTGCCGGCGGCCGTGATGATCAAGTCCTTCTTCCGGTCGGTGATCCGAAGGTACCCGTCTTCGTCTAGCTCACCGATATCGCCCGAGTGCATGTACCCCTCGGCATCAAGAAGCTGCTCGGTGGCCAGGGGGTCCTTGTAATACCCGGGACCGACGTTGCCGCCGCGCACCAAGATCTCGCCGTCGTCGGCGATCTTGACCTCAACGCCTTCGATCGGCGGGCCGACGGTGCCGATCTTGATCTTGCCGGGACGGTTGATCGATGTCGGGCCGCAGTCTTCGGTCTGGCCGTAGACCTCGCCGACCGGAAGCCCGATCGCGTGGAAGAAGCGCAAGACCTCCGGGTTGATCGGCGCGGCGCCCGAGATCAGCGCGCGATGCTGGTCAAGCCCCAGCGCTCCGCGCGCCAGCGCGAACAGTTGCGCGTCGGCCTGCTGATAGGCGGCTTCGAGCTCCGGCGGCAGCGTGGTGCCGGCCTGGGTCGCCTCCACGCGCTTGAGCCCCAGTTGAACGGCTTGCTCGGCCTTGTCTTTTTGCTCGGCCGGCAGATTATCCAGCAGGCTGCGGATGCCGTTGTAGATGTTCTCCCCCACACGGGGAACGCCGAAGAAGATCGTGGGGCGACAGGCTTGCAGGTCCTCGCGCAGTGTTTCCAGCGACTCTGCGAACCAGGTCTCGGTCCCCTGATAGATCTGCATCATGTGACTGGTTACGCGCTCGGCGATGTGCGACAGCGGAAGATACGACAGCCGCCGGTCGCCGGGTCCCGCTTCCAGCGCCTTGGCCAGCGAGCCACACGTCCACACAATATTGTCGTGCGTCAGCATCGCGCCCTTCGGCGGACCCGTCGTGCCGGAGGTGTAGACCAGCGTCGCAAGCTGCGACGGCTGGATCGCCTTGACGTGCTCATCGAAGGCCTTGGGGTTGGCCGTGGCAAACTCGTCGCCGGCGTGCAGCAGATCGTCCCACGTCATGATCAGGTCGCTTGCGTCCACGCCCTGCGGATCGATCACGACGATCTTCGTCAGGCTCGGTAACTCGCCGCGGGCCTTCAGCACCTTGTCCACCTGACCGGCGTTCTCGCACACGATCACCCTGGATTCCGAGTGACCCAGGATGTAGGCGACCTGCGGCGAGGAATTGGTGACGTAGATCGGGACGGTCACGCCCCCGAGCGCCATCGTCGCGATATCGGCCTCGTGCCACTCGGGCCGGTTCAGCGACAGCACGGCGACGCGATCTCCGGCATCGACGCCCAGGCTCATCAGCCCATCGGCGGCGCGGCGCACGGCAATCGCGTAGTCGTTCCAGGTGATCATGGTCCATTCGCCCGCGCTTTTGGCTCGAAAGGCGCCGGCATCGCCCTGAGTCGCGACCTGCTTGAGGAACATCGAAACGACGGTGTCGGACATAGCAAGCCCTCCTGGAGGCGAGTTGACGCTTCATTACTAGCCGGTCGAGCCTGTTCCGCGCAACGGTGCGTCAGCGAATCCCTTGCAGCATGGCTTCGTACCGCGTGACCACATCGTCCCAGCGGTGCCGATCCTGGACCATGCGCCGGCCGGCCGCCCCCATAGCCGCCGCCGCTGCCGGATCCCCCAGAAGCTGGACGATCGCGCGCGAAAGAGCCGAAGTATCAAGGCCGGGAACCACCAAACCGGTCCGCCCGGGGATCACCGCCTCGGGCGCTCCGCCGGAATCGCCGGTAATCGCGGGGCGCCCGCATGCCTGCGCCTCCAGGTACACCAGGCCCAGACCCTCGACTTCCAGCCCGCTCAGCCGGGATCGGGCCGGCATCGCAAAGACGTCGGCGGCCGCATATGCCGGGGGCAGATCGTGCCACGGAACCTCGCCGGCAAACACCACGCGCTCGGCGACGCCGGTGCGGACGGCCAGTCGCTGCAGATCGTTCTTGCGGGGTCCGCCCCCGACCAGCAGCACCGCGGCATCGGGGACCTCGCGAAGAACGGCCGGCAGCGCCTTGATGATCTGGTCTTGCCCCTTGCGAGCCACAAGACGGCTGATGCAAGCAACGACCGGGCGCCCCTCCAGCCCGAATCGCTTGCGGACCTCGCCCCCGTCAACATCGGGGTTGAACGCGTCTAGGTCCACGCCGGTCTTCAGCATCTCCAGACGCGGCGCGTGCCCGGCGATCGCGTCTTGCTCCTGCCCGGCGATCGCGTCTTCGATGTAGCGGCGACAGTATTCGCTAACCACCGTGACCAGCGACGCGTGCCGCCCGATGCTTCGCAATGCTTGCCGCAGCGCCGGCAGGCGCGCCCATGCGACCTCGAAGCCGTGCGTGTGGACGACGACGGGACGGTCCAGGCGGCGACCGATCAAGTTCATGGGAACCACCGCGCCGAACGCCACGACATCGGCGCGCGACGCCAGCGCGCGAGCGCGCCGGCCGATCGACGACGTCGGCCAGTAGACCCGCCCAGGGTGTCGCACGATCTCAAACGGCTGCTGCGCGTCGTAGCCCACGTCGCCGGGATGAGCCGGCGCGAAAACCGTCACGTCGTGACGGGCGGCCAGACGGCGGTAGATGTTGTCTAGGTACACCTGAATGCCGCCGACGCGCGGCGGGAAGTCGTTGGTGATCAGCAAGATCCGCATCAGGGTTTTGTGAGCCTTCGGCCCTCTTCCAGGGCGATCGCGATTCGCTCCAACGTGGGAGGATGACTGAAGAACATCCAGGCGATGAACGCGTTCGGGTGCAGGTCCGACACGTTGTCACGCGCCAGATTGACCTCGACCTTCACGGCGGTTTGCGCGTCACCCGTCAGGCGCACCGCGAATCGATCGGCCGAAGCTTCGATGCGCCTGGAGAAGCCGTTGGCTGCAGGCAGCGTCAGGATCGTCGCAACCGACAGGACCAGCGCCAGGAACGGAAGCGCGCGCGGGTCCTCTGCGCCGGTGGCGCCCGTGAACGACCGAATGCCGGGCCGAGCCATGAGCGCCCAGGCGATCGCAACCGTGGCCGCCGCGCCGGCCGACGCCAGGAGCGTTCCGCGTAACACATCTTTGTGGACAACGTGACCCAGCTCGTGCGCGACCACCAGATCCACCTCCTGGGACGATGACTTGGCAAGCAGGGTGTCGTAGAGCACGACGCGCTTCGTGGCTCCCAATCCCGAGACGTAGGCGTTTTGCTTGGTGGTGCGGCGCGACGCGTCGGCTACCAGAACCTTGTCCACGCCGACGCCGGCCTTCGTGGCCAGCGCGACGATGCGGTCTCGTGTCGCGCCGTCGACCGGCGTGAACTTGTTGAACAGCGGCTCGTAGACCAGCGGATAGACGACGACCAGCGCAACCGTTAGCGCGATCATGAAGCCGGCGGCCACGAACGGCCATCCCCGGGGCAGGCGTCGAGCGATCAGGAAGAAGCCCAAGGCCGCCACCGCCGTTAGGACCAGTTGAAACAGCGTTCCCTTGGCGAAATCGCTCAGGTATCCGCCAAGCGTCTGCGTGGACAGTCCAAAGGATCGCTCGTGAGAAAGCCCCCGAGCCACCGACAGCGGCAGCGTGACCAGCGCCGGCACGACGGTGACGATCCCGGCCAGCAGCAGCGCCACAAACGGCCATCGCGCGCCGGTGACGCGCTCGGCCCACGCGCCCATCGCGCGAGTGGGCGCGCCCAGCCCCAACAACGCCGCCACGGCCAGGCCCAGGGTCATCGACGCGAACCCCAGCGCGTAGCGGGGACGCGTGTACCGGCGAGACCGGTCGATCTCTTCCCGCGTGAAGTAGTCCGAGGCCTTGACGGGATCGGCCTTGATCACGGCGGCTGCGGCAGTGGTCCGTCCGGCGGTGTTGGCCGCGGGGCGGCCGGGAGGGCCGCCGCCGGAGCCGATCGCCGCGGCCGCGGGCAGCAACACGCCGGTAGCCGCGACAAGCGCGACGACGGCGATTCTGCGGAACGAGGAGGGCGCGGACATGCGCCCCGGATGCTACCGGCGGCGGGTTCGCCGTGCGGGGGCGCGGCGCGTGCGAGCGGCACGCTTGGTCGCTGTTCGCTTTTTGGCGGCTGGGCGGCGGGTCGCGGCCCGCTTCTTCGCGGGGGTGCGCTTTGTCGCCCTTCGCTTCTTGGCGGCTGGGCGGCGGGTCGCCGCCGTCTTCGCCGCCGTCTTCTTCGTGGCGGTCTTCTTCGTGGCGGTCTTCTTCGCGGCACGGGCGCGGCTTGATCGGACGGCTTCCACCGCGGCGGCTCGGCGAGCGGGAATGGGCTTCAGGCCGTGCGCCACCCAGCCC
>JBKKBA010000188.1:0-3052 GCA_046714275.1 Actinomycetota bacterium | reverse complement strand
CTCTTGATCTGGTCGCAGAGGACCGCCCCAGTCGCTTTAGATCCCTTCGGGATCTCCACCTCGAACGGATACCCCTTCACGTTCGAGGTGATGGGACAGAACAAGGCCAGCCCAACCTTGCGGTTGTAGGACTTCGGTGAGATGACCAAAGCCGGCCGGCGTCCGGCCTGCTCGTGCCCCTTCTGCGGATCGAAGTGCAGCCAGACAATGTCACCGCGGTCGGGTATGTACCCAGCCACTACCAGACCTCTCGGCCGGCCGGAGCACCGGTTTCAACGGCCGCATGAATGTTCTTGGCGTTGATCCCTTTGATCAACGAAGCCAGGTCGTACGTGCGACGGTGAACGGGTCGCACGATCAGCTCGCCTGCGGCGACGCTGATGTCCACCGTTGAGCCGGCTTCCACATGAGCCTCCTCTGCGAACGACTTCGGAATGCGAAGCCCCAGACTGTTGCCCCACTTCTGAATCTTGGTTTGCATCTTGCCCTCCCTGGAGACCGACAAGGGATATACATTGACTATACACCGCAGATGTGCCCCTCGTCCACGTCGCCGGTGGCCGAGGTAGATGGCGGACTGCGGCCGATCTGGACACTCAAAACATGCCGAGTGTCCCGCGCAACTCTTCGATGTCGGGGGATTCACCCCCGCTCAAAGCCCCCCGATGCTCGAACTCGCGGAGCAGCGCTTCCAGGAGCACGCGCCCGCGCTCGTCCTTGACGGCCTGCATCGGCGTCATGCCCTCCAGCGCGGGAACGCTTTCGTGAACCCAAGCCTTCTGCCACGCTTCAATGCCCGCGCGGCTGCCCGAACCCTCTGCCACCGGCGGCGCGGAGCGGGGCAGGCCGACCCCCAGGTCCTGCACGGGATCGGCGACCACCTGGGACATCAGCTTCGGCTCAAGGCCCAGCTCTGCGAGCACTTCGACGAGCCGCGCCGCGCGCTCCTTCGAGTTCACCTGCACCCGCAGCGTCGATCCGTTGACGTCGATCGTGCCGCGCGTGTACCGGCGCGGGCCTTTCTGCCGCGGCGCGGTCAACCCCTTCGCCTTCAGCATGGCTTTGAACTCGGCCTCTACGGTCGCGGCCTCGGATGCTGTCATCACCCGACCAAGCCAGACGACCTGATCATCGCCGGCGTCGAAGCCGGCGTCGAAGTCCGGATGCGCAGCAAGCCGCTCGCGCAGCGCTTCCACGTCGGAAACCTGGATTTCGGCCGTGACAAACAGCAGCGGGTCACCGTCGGTGTTCCTGAGGGTCGGCGGCGCCTGCTGCATCGAATCGATGAGAGCGAGGATCCGCGGCACGGACGCCCGAAGGTCTAGCTGGATGAGACGACGTGCGCCCGGATCCGTCGGGCGTGATCGCCCGGCGGCGGCCGTGGGCGGCAACCCGTCGTAGGGGTCGTAGGGAACGCCGTGGCGCCGGCCTGAGAGCCCGCCGACCACGCCCCCGCACAAGTCGAAGATCCTTCGCACCACGGCGTCGGCGGTCCTGGGATCGATCGAGACAAAGGCGCCCCCCGTCCGCCAGATCCCGCCCTCGGGCACCAGCAGGCCGAAGATCACCGACCAGGGCGCCAGCCCTTCCCGCTGCTCGTCCGGGATCGCCGCGTAGACAACCGCGCCGGTGCACAGTTCGACCAGGCGCACGCCCGGCCGCGAATCCGGCACGCGCATCTGCCACAAGCCCCACACCCCATGCTTTAGCCAGTCAAGGGCGCGGTCGCGCGCAGCCGGCGGCGTCAGCGGATCATCCGCGTACAGCGACAGGACGCACGTGTCGTCGTCATCGTCGGTGTCCTCGTCGATGACACCGACCGCCCAGTCGCCAAAGATCTTGGCCTCGCCCTCGTTTCTAGGCGGCCCACCCATGGCTTCGGCCCACTGCGTGCCTGCAATCGAAAGGAACCGCGTCGCCCGGCCGCGCTGGGCGAACGCATCGATCCGAGATCGCAGGTCGTACACGCCGCCGCGATCGTGAAACGTCTGGACCCACGGAAGGTCGGGCTGATCACGCAGCACATCCATCAGCAAGTCTTGGGCGTTCACGTCGAACGGGTCGTCGAAGATCATCCCTTCGATCACCGCCAGGGCCTCCGCATGGCGCTCCACTGCCTGAAGCGCGATCGCGTAGAGCCACCTGGTTTCCGGGTCCGGTGAGACCTGGACGGCCTGCCGGTACAAGTCCACGCAGCGCGCATCGTCCCGAAGCGCCTCCGCGACACCGGCCGCCAGCGTCAGCGCCTCGATGCTGCCCGGTGCGGCCGTGAGCGCCGCATCCGCCAGAGCCTGCGCGCGGGCCGGCGCCATCTCCTTCGCCACGTAGAAAACCGTTTCCACGTCGGCCGGCCGACCGCGATACAGCCCCAGCAACCCGCGCGCGATGTCGTCGACCGGATGATCTGGGTCCTTGGCGTCACGGACGAGCGTTTCCATCATCTGCTCAGCCTTCGACATCACGACGCGCACCGCTCGCTGCGCCGCGCGCCTCTGCTCCCGTGCCTTCTTCCCCACGCGCCCCTCCTACGAGCCGGCAGCCTACCCGGCCTCTGGTTGCATCATTCGATGCATCCGGCGATGCATCCGGCGATGCATCCGGAAAGATTCTGGCTTGCCGGCAGCTCGACCGGGCAGCCCATCGCCCTGCTCGCAATCTCGGCTGAGAGCTTCCGCGACCTGCACGTATGCCTGTGTGGCATACGCCCAGGTCGCAGTTCACCCCGTGACTTCTGTGACCTGCGCGTTTGCCTCGAACGACCTTAGGGTGCTGCCCAGGACAACGCCGCACCCACACCGCCCGACGGCCAATCCGCTGGTTTACGCTCCCCTGCGCCTGGGGTCGGTCTATAATTTGTAATTCGGCCGCCGGCGCCGCATTCGCTCATCGTGGGAGGAACCCTGGAACTTCGCGACTACCTAAGGATCATCCGGCGTCGCCGTTGGGTGATTGCCTTGTCGTTTGCCGCGGCCGCCAGCCTTGCATTGCTGTTTTCCAGCAGTCGGCCCCCCGTGTATGAAGCGTCGGCGAAGGTGTTCATCGGCCCCCGAAG
>JBKKBA010000187.1:0-8902 GCA_046714275.1 Actinomycetota bacterium | reverse complement strand
CTACGACGCGATCATGGCGCTTGCGGCTGCGGCGCGGGCGAAGGGGACCACTCCCGGCGCACTGACGCGGGGGCTTGAGAGCCTGAAGGACTTCGAAGCCGCCGGGGTGCCGCTGACGTTCGGCGCCGGAAAGCACGAAGGCATCGACTTAGACGACATCGGCATGCTGGGCTTCACCAAGAACCAGTCGGCCCCGGGCGGCGAGTTCGCGCCCGAAGTGGACACCGGCGGCGGTTTCTTCAGCGTCGTCACCGAATCGCTGGACCTGCCCGACAGATATGCATTCCTGCTGACCCGGTCGTAAGGAGAGGATCCCGCATGCGCCTGATTCGAGTGATCGCGGCAACGGCGGTCTTCGCGGTGCTGGTCCCGCTTTCTCCGGGCGCGCACGCCCCGGCGTACGCGCAGGTGCCGGCTCGCGCCGCGTCGCCGTGGGAACCGGCGACGACCACGGCGTGGACGGTGTCGCCGGGCGGCGACAACTACCTGACCGGCTTCAACCAAACCGAGAAGACGCCCAAGTTCGCCGCGTGCCGCGGGACGGCGTGCCTGAAGACCGGGGACGCCGACGGTCCCTGGCTGGAATGGGTGACGAAGATCTCGGACTTGCCCAGCGGATCGTTTCCACTGGCCGGCGTGGTGGTTCAAGATGGCATCCTTTATGCCTCGGGCGGCGCGACCAACTCGTTCCTGGCGCTGGACATCAAAACCGGCTTGCCCGTCTGGCGCTTCGCGCCCGATCCGCGCGCCGAAGGCGTGACGTCGCAGTATCCCGGGTCGAACGCGCCGACGATTCGCAACGGGCTGATCTACGTGACCTTCGGCAATGGGTTCATGTACGCGCTGAATGCCAAGACCGGACGCAAGATCTGGTCGTACCGGGCGACCGAGGGCTACACCGACACCGCCCCTTCGCGCCCCGGCGATGCCGACCACCCGAAGCGCTCGGCGCTCGATTCGTATTCGGACTCGTCGCAACCGTCCAAGCGCGGCAAGTTCAACTCGGTGCACCCGGGCGTGAAGTACCCGAAGATCCACGGCCGAACCGCGTATTGCAACGACTACAACGTGGTCGCGTTTATGACGCTGTCGGGATGGGCCTACGGCCTGGACGGCCGCAGCGGACGGCTGCTGTGGAAGCGCTACGCCGACGCGCCGGAGTTTCCCGGCGAGATGGTGTGGCCCGAGTACAAGGTCGGCGGCGCGCTGAACCCCGGCAACTCGTCGCTCGGATCTTCGACGCGCCGGTTCGAGGCGGTGCCGGGTGTCGCGTGCGGCAACGGCGAGGTGCAGATCCTGGGATCGGACGGCCACATGCGCTTCCTGGATCCCCGGACCGGCAAGCAGGGCCGCTACCGATGCGGCTTCACCGGCGCATCGTGCCTGGACGAAGGCGGATCGGCCGGACCCGAATACGAGCGACTGGACGTGGACTCCAGCGGCGAGAACGTGGACATGTGCGCCGCCAGCGGGTTCAACTGCGACATCGCCATCGGACTGGGCGTGCCGCCGCTGCCGGCTTCGGCAACCGGCCCGGGCGCCAAGGGCGGGGACATGATCATCACGACACTGGACTCGCGAATCATCCGGCTGTCCTGGGACGAGCACAAGCCGATCTGGCGGCGCGAATACTCCGCACCGTTCCCCTTCGAAACCGCCAACAGCCTGCCGCTGTCGCTGGATCACCTGGAGCACGGCTTCATCGCGCAAGCCGTCGTCGGATCGCCGATGGCGCTGGATCCCGACGTCAAGGGGCAAGGCGCAAAACCCATCCTGTATGCAGCGGCCCAGGACGGGCACCTGTACGTGATCTCGGTCAGCGAGCTGGGAGGCGGCCTGCGACAGGGCGACCCACAGGCGCCGGTGCTGCTGGCCCGTATCGGCGTTCAACCGAACGGCGAGCCCGAGACGCCCTACACACGAGGCCGCCCCGGCGCGTCCAGCCTGGGCGGTCCGTGGGACTACGACCAGGCCGCGCTGTCGGCGCTGGTCCTGGGAGGCGGCGTCCTGTACGTGCCGACGTGGGACAACAAGGTGACGGCCTTCGATGTCCGGAATCCCGCGTCGCCGAAGAAGGTTTGGGAGTACGAAGTCAAATGGAACACGACGTTCCGCTATCCGCCGTTCGGACGGACCTATTCCGAGCCGCTGGCCGACGTCGATCTGAAGATCTGGTCTGCGCCGGCTCTGGTCGGCGGGCACCTGTACTTCGCGGCCAACGACGGCTCCATCTATTCCTTCAGCCTGACCAAGCCTGCAAAGACCGTTCGGAACCTGGTCGTGCTGGGGTCGGGCCTGGTGCCGTTCCTGCCTGAATACAAGGAATCTCTGGGAGCCTACGACCAGGTCTGGACGCCCGACGACTTCTACAAGAACCAAGTTGCTCCGCCGGGGTACCGGCTGCCGGCCGGCGTTGCCGGGGCCGGTGCGCTGCTGATGACCAACATGCTTCTGTTCTGGTGGTATCGCAGGCGCGGCGACATCACGATCGAGGTGCGCAGACGATGAGCGCAACCGCTGCGGAGCTTCGGCGTCCTGCCCTGCGCATCAGCCTGCGCCGCTGGCAGGCCGTCGTGCTGGCTGCGGCGCTGCCGGTCGCGCTTTTGGGCGCGTACACGGCAACAAACGTTTCGGCTTCGCTGACACAGCGATCACTGCACAACAAATGGGATCGCGTCCGGGCCGGGGGACCGCTGGATGTTGCCACCCTGGGCACCCGCCAGATACCGCGGGGTCACCCCGTCGCTCGCATCGTGATTCCGGCGGTCGGGATGGACTTGGTCGCGGTCGAAGGCGGCAACGGCCGCGGAGCGCCGGCGCACGTGCGGGGAACGGCGCTGCCGGGCTTGCCCGGACTAACGGCGTTTCGCGGAACGCGGTTTGGATTCGGCAATCAGATGCTGAACCTTCAGCGTCTGGTTCCCGGCGACACGATCGAGATGGACACGCTTGCCGGGCCGCGGCGATTCGTCGTCGGCTCCGTTGCCATCGTTGCGGCCGGGTCGCTGGATCTGAGCCAGGACACGGAAAGACCGACGCTGCTGCTGCTGGGGCACCGTCGGGCGTGGGGCGGCAACGACTTGGTCGCCGTGCGCGCCGAAGACGTTTCGGGAGGCAATCCGTGACGCAGCCGATGAGCGAGCCGCCGATGGTTCATCGTATGGCCGATCCGGCCGTCCGGCTGCGCGTCGTCGTGATGATCGTTTGCCTGGTCGCGCTGTCCTGGGTGAGCGTGTCGATGCTGGGCCGTGACGGCGGCGCGTTCTTGGAGCAGGAGCTGCCCGACGTTGCCGGCCTGCCGATTCTGGTTCCCCAGATCGAGCGACTGATCCCGCCGCGCACCGGGGAGTTGCCGGAGCTTTCGATCACCACAATCCCAACACCGGCGCCCGGAACCGGCACAGGAGCGCCGTCGCCATGACGCGCCAACGTGACGAGTTTGAAGCCGCGCCACCTTCCAACGACCGGCCGATCCCATCGCTCGAGCAGCCACGTCGCCGGCCGCGCAACCGAGCCGAGGCGCGCCGGTGGGACGACCAGATGCAGGAAGGATCGCGCGCTGTGTGGGACACGCCGTTGAACCGTCGCGAATTCCTGGACATGTCTAGCAAGATCGGGATGGGAGCGGCGGCGACATCGATGATGTACCCGGCGTTCCTGGCCGCCTGCGGAAAGACGGCTCCGCAACTGTCGCGCGACAGCCGCGCCCGCTTCGACGCCTCCGGCGGCGACGCGTCCGATGTCATCAACATCGGCGTGATCTCGATCTACTCGGGTGTCGGCGCCTTCGTGGGCAAGCTGGTCGATCACGGCGCGGGGCTTGCCGTCGAGCAGATCAACAAGCACGGCTTGCCGGCCGACGACATCCGAACGAAGAACAACGGCTTTCCGGACTTCGTGGCCTACCAGAAACAGCAGCCCGGCGGCATCAAGATCGGCGACAAGCGCGTCAAGCTGAAGCTGATCAGCCGCGACGACAACCTGTCGGCACAGGTGGCCGTGTCCAACATCACCGAGATGATCACCCGCAACAACATCAAAGGGCTGATCTTCGCCGGTCTCTACGACGACATCTACGCGGCGAAGAAGATCTTGCAACAAGTGAACCTTCCGGCCATCGCGGCTTACGGCGATCTCTACTCGGTGAACCAGCTCTACCCGCGGACCGACTACCGGCAGCTCTTTCAGATGTTCCCCCCCGACGTCTGGGGGATCGAGCTGGCGCTTGAGGAGTACGCGACGCGCGACCGCGGGTACTCGCGCTTTGCCTACCTGGGCGACAACACCGCGATCGGCGCGCAGGGGAAACGGCTGATCCAAGAGGTGCTGGCACGCCAGGGCAAGCGCCTGGCCGCGGCCGAGCAGTACAACGTCGGAGATGTGGACATGACCGCGCAGCTCCAGCGCATCCGCGGAACCAACTGCAACGCCTTGCTGGTCTGGGGTATCGCCGGCGATACCGCGCACGCGCTGGAAAATCTCAAGCGGCTGGACGCCGTCTACGTGAATCGCGATGTGGCGCTGCGCGGGCCCGGCTGGCACCCCCAGATCATCGGCTTCGAAGGCGGCGCAGCCGAGCGGACGTTTGCCGTCCTGGCCGGCGACGCGGCGCGCGTCGGAACGATGTCGTACTTCTATCTGGGCGCCGTCGGCGTGATCCCCGAGTTCCAGCAACCGGTGCAGTTGTTCAAGGATCGGTGGGGACAGTCCCCAACCGGCGGCGAGAACAACCCCGCTGACGCCGTCTTCCTGTTTGCGCAGGCTTTCCAGAACGCCGGCGGCACCGATCCCGACAAGGTGATCGAACAACTGGAGACGATGAAGGGCGTCAACTTCTCGTCGATCACTCCGCACTCGTTCACCAAGGATCGTCACATCTCGATCGAGAAGGACGACATGATCGGCATCACCCTGGAGCGCGGCCGGCCGGCCCAGACCAGCCCGCCGTACGAGCTGGGGACCGAGTTCACCGGTCGGGGTGACATCAAGGCCTTCCATCCCCCGGGCTACGTCGGCCCGACGCACTTCATGCGCTTCAACATGGACGGTCTGCTGCGCAAGCACGAAAAGCTGTTCGGCGACGTGCTGCTGAAGGGTGGCTATGGCACGCAGTGCACCAAGCGAACCGACCCGTCGGCGAAGTACGGGTTCCGCTTGACCAACGAGTGCAAGATCCACTGAGGAGCCAAACGTGACGCGTTTCTTGCAAGCGATTCTGTCGGGCCTGATCCAAGGGGGCCTGTACTCGCTGATCGCGCTGGCGTTCTCGATCATCTACATGACGACGCGCACGATCAACTTCGCCCAAGGCGAGGTGTTGATGGCCGGCGCGTACGCGTACTTCTTCGCGAAGGTGAGCGGGAATTTCCCCTGGCCGCTGGCCCTGCTGGTGGCGATCCTGGCCGGCGCGGTGATCGCGCTGCTGATCCAGGCCATCGCCATCGCGCCGCTGGGCAAGTTCGATCCGAACACCAACATCGGCTGGATCCTGACGACACTGTCACTGTCGCTGATCATGGTCGAGTTCGCGCGCAACAAGTTCGGCGAGCAGAAGACGATCGAGCCGGTGATCGGCGGCAAAGCCATCTTCTCGATCGAGCCGAAGCAATACCTGGTGCTGTTCGTGGGAATCGTGCTGGCCGTGGTCTTAGAGATCGTGCACTCGAAGACGCAGTTGGGCCGGGCCCTTCGCGCGACGGCCCACGACAAGGCGACGGCCAGCTTGATGGGCATCAACACGACCGGGATGGTGGTCTACTCCTTCGCGCTGGCCGGCGCGCTGGCCGGCATCGGCGGATGGCTGCTGGGGCCGATCATCTTCATCTCTCCCGACATGGGGACGCTGGTCGGGCTGACGGCTTTCATCGCCGCCGTGGTGGGCGGCATCGGCTCGACGAAGGGCGCGCTGGTGGGAGGGCTGACGATCGGGCTGGTCGAGAAGATGGCGACCTACCTGGGCGCCGGGGAATGGGTAACGGCCTTTGTCTTCGCTTCGCTGATTCTGATCCTGGTCGTGAAGCCGACCGGGATCCTGGGCGAAGCGCTCATCGAAAAGGTGTGACCGTGTGAGCTTGCTTCAGCAGATCAAAGAGGCCAACCGGGCTGCCATCGCGGAGCGCGAGCGGCGCAAGGCTCTGAAAGCTTGGATGCGGGCGCGCGAAGCGGGAGCGGAGCTTCCCGATATCTCCGTCTCCCACAGCCGGGGAGCCGCAGATGCCGACGATTTGGCCGTGGAAGCGGCGACGAGACCGCGCTCGCGGATGACGACGCTGCTATCTCCGTCCGGGATCGCTTTCGCAAGCTTGCTGCTGGTGATGATTGCCTGGCCGTACGCAAAGTTCCTGCCCGGATTCAACGGCTCCAGCCTTCTTGAAGTGCAGCGGGTGCTGTGGGCCGCGACCGTCGTCGTCGGACTGAACATCATCGCCGGCTTCACCGGACAGCTTTCCCTGGGGCAGAAGATCTTCGTGCTGGTCGGCGGTTACACGACCGGCGTGATGACGACGCGCTGGGAGGGGTCCTGGTTCGGCGATCCCTGGATCGCGATGATCGCGGCCGTGCTGATCGGCATGGGCGTCGGCGCGTTGCTGGGTCTTCCCGCGCTGCGAGTCAAGGGTGCGTACCTGTCGATCGTGACGCTGGCGTTCGTACCGATCTTCTTCGGCGTGTTCGCCTCTGAATTGTTCAAGCCGATCTTCAACGCGGTGCAGGGCATCCCCGATATCCCGACACCCGTCGGCAACCTGGCCCGGCCGCCGAAACAGATCCTGTACATCCCGTTCACCCGCCGGTTGCTCACCGACGTGGACTTCTACGTCCTGACCGTCGTGCTGTTCGGCCTGCTGTTCTTCCTGGCTCGAAACATCGTCCGCAGCCGCTGGGGCCGGGCCATGATGGCCGTCCGCGAGTCCGAAATCGCAGCGAAGTCGTCCGGGGTGCGCGTCTACAACGTCAAAGTGGGTGCCTTCATGATCTCCGCTGCCTTCGCCTCGCTGGCCGGTTACCTGACGACGATTAATACATCGTTCATCTCGCCCGAGCCGCCGTTTCAGACCCACATCCGCGATTCGTTCGTCTACGTCGTCATGCTGATCGTGGGTGGCGCCGGCACGTTTGCCGGTCCGATCGTCGGAGCGGCGTTCGTGACGATCATCCAGGTGATCCTGCGCAACGTCGGCTTCTTGCGGCCGTGGCAGACGACGGTGCTGGGAATTCTGGCGCTGTTCGGCGTCATCTTCAGCCCAAACGGAATCGTCGGCGCGATCAAGGATTGGATGTCGCGCAGGCGCTCCGCGGTTCGAGCGCGGGCACGCATGCGTGCGCCGGCTCCGCTGCCGCACCCGTTAGTCACGCCCCGCCCCCGCGGCGACACAGGGGACGGCCCTGGGGATGGCGACATCATCATGGAGGCGCGCGAGATGTCGAAGATCTTCGGCGGTCTGCGAGCCAACGACAAGGTCTCGATCCAGGTGCGTCGCGGGACGGTCCATTCCTTGATCGGCCCGAACGGGTCGGGAAAGACCACCTTCATCAACGTCGTCACCGGCGTCTACACGCCCGAAGAAGGCGAGATCCATTTCAACGGCCGGCGCATCGACGGCAAGGCCGCCTTCGTGACCGTCGAGCGCGGCATGGGCCGGACGTTCCAAAACTTGCAATTGTGGCGGCGGATGACCGTGCAGCAGAATGTCATGGTGGGCCTGCACGTGCGCCAGCACGGGGGCTGGATCGCGAACATGATACGGACCCCCCGCGCGCGGCGGGAAGAAGCCGCCATGCACGCGCGAGCCATGGGATTGCTGCAGTTCGTCGGCCTTGCCGGCTCCGCCACGCTGCCGGCCGGACAGCTTCCCTACGGACCCCAGCGATATCTGGAGATCGCGCGCGCGCTGGCGCTGGATCCGGTCCTGCTGATCCTTGATGAGCCGGCCGCCGGGTTAAACCCGGCCGAGGTGCACGACCTGATGGGTGTCATACGCCGGATTAAGGAGACCGGCATTACCGTGTTTCTGATCGAGCATCACATGGATCTGGTGATGGGAGTGTCGGACCGGATCAGCGTGCTGGACTACGGCAGCAAGATCGCCGACGGCACTCCCGCGGAGATCCAAGCCGATCCCCGCGTCATCGAGGCATACCTCGGCGCCGACCTTGCCGAGTCGATCGCATAAGGAGAACCCCGTGCCCGCAAAACCGAAACGTCGCGCACCGGCCAAGCGAGCGGTGGCCAAGAAGAAGGCGCCCGCTAAGAAAGCTGCGGCGCGAAAACCAATCGCCAAGAAAGCCGTGGGGCGAAAGCCCGTGGCCAAGAAGAGGACCGCCGCCCGAAAGCCGGCCGCCCGCCCTGCAGCAAAGAAGCCCGCGGCTCGGAAGCCCGCTCCTGCCCGGCCGGTGCGCACACGGCGCATTGGGCAGGGAAACATCCGTGAAGATCTCATCCGTCTGGCCGAGCGAAGTGCCAGCGCAGCGCGGGATGAAAAAGCGCATGCCCACGAGCTGGTGGTGGCAGCGTGGGAAAAGGAGCACTCCGACGACGAACCTCCAGCGCCGGATCAAGGAGGCGGGGAGCCGGAAGAGATTCGCGACCGGATGTCCCAAGCGTCCCAGCCGGGCGTCGTCGTCGCAGAGCGAGCGCGCCGGCTTGAGGAGGGCGAGCCCTACGACGCCCTGACCGGCGGCCTTGTTGACGGCGATGCGCCCGCGCCCGACCAGGGTCACGACAAGGCCTTCGTTGCCGCGGCGGAACCTCATCCCTCCGGGGAAACCGTCATCGACGTCGAATCTCTTCACGTCTTCTACGGAGCCGTCGCGGCGTTGCAGGGCGCCGCGGTGAAGGTTTACGACGGCGAGACGGTTGCGATAATAGGATCCAACGGGGCGGGCAAGACAACAACGCTCAAGA
>JBKKBA010000186.1:0-4118 GCA_046714275.1 Actinomycetota bacterium | reverse complement strand
CCCCATCCCAAATCGCCTCCAGCACACCCCACTGCTCGGGCTCCGCCCGCAAGCGCCGCTCATAGCGCTCCAGGAATCGCAGCATATTCACTCGAACGTCGTGCTGGAGGTCGCCCGTGCGTTCCATCTCCAAAGGCTCTTCCGCGACGCCCTCCATGACGTAGTCGTCCCTGCGCATCGAGAACGTCGGAATCACAGCCGCCCCCGTACGCAACGCCAGCTCGATCGGGCCCGTCGGCATGTACGTCTCGACCCCGCAGAACGGCAGCAGCTCCTTCGGCCCATGAATATCGCGGTCGCCCATCAGCGCCACGACGCCGCCCTTCTTCAGCGTCTGCAGCACGCGCTTCACGTTGCCCACGCTCACCGGCGCGAACGTATGACCGTTCCTGGACCGCCTGCTGTCCAGCAGCCGCGAGATCGCCGGGGCGAGCGGCTCCGTCAGCGCGAAAACCCGAATCCCCAGCGGAATCAAACCCTGCGACGCAAGTTCCGGGTTGCCGAAGTGCGCGCCCAGCATTATCACGCCCTTTCCTTCGGCGATGGCTGGCCGTAAGTATTCATCCAGCCCGTGAAACACGAGCCGATCGCGCTTGAATTGCTCGACATCCATCCGCGGCATATGCGCCAGATCGGCGTAATACAGCCCTACGTTCTGGAATATCCGTCGCGCCACCCGTCGCATCTCTCCTTCCGATGCGCTCGCGGGCATCACGTGCCGCAGGTTGTCGTGCACGTTCCGCCTCACGTTCGGCACGCAGTAGTACGCCGTAGCCCCCACGAAATTCATCAGCCCATACAACGCCCGCAACGGCAACCTGCCCAGCGTGTGAAACGTGACGTAGAAAAAGACGACTTTCAGCATACTTCGCATCACAGGACAGCGTGTCTGACGCCTATTCGCTCCGCATGCGGCATGAACCTCGATGAAGCCTGGCTCCGGGACTGATTACTGAATATTACTGACTACGGACGCCGACCACTAGCCAACTAACGAAAAATTTGGTACCATCACCCCAATGGCCAGCAATCAGCCTAACCCGGCCGAACAAATCATTCGCCGCTTCGGCAACCAGAGCCGCCTCGGCAGCCTCCTCGGCAAGCGCCAGAGCACCATCCAGCATTGGGCCAATACGGGGCGCATTCCGGCGCAGTGGCACCAGCCGCTGATGTCGCTCGCCCGCCAGAAAGGGGTTGTCTTGGAACCAAAAGATTTCGTCGCTACCCGGCCCGACCCAATCGCGCCCGCAGCCGGACGCCTCGGCGTCCTCCTCGTCGGCCTTGGCGCAGTCGCCTCCACCTTCATCGCCGGCGTCGAGCATGCCCGTCGGGGCGCCGGCGCACCCATCGGTTCCCTTACACAGATGGGCACCATCCGCCTCGGCAAACGCTCAGAGGAGCGCATGCCCCGCGTGCGCGACTTCGTGCCCCTCGCCGGCCTCGATCAGCTCGTCTTCGGTGCCTGGGACCCGTTCCCCGACAACGCTTACGAAGCCGCGCTCAAGTGCGGTGTCCTCGATCGCCACGAGCACGTCGAGCCCATCGCCGACTACCTGCGCAGCATCAAGCCCATGCCCGCCGTCTTCGATAACTACTACGTGAAGCGCCTCGACGGCCCCAACGTCAAGAAAGCGCCCACCAAGCTTGATCTCGCCGAAGCGGTCCGCGAGGACATCCGCAATTTCAAGACTGCTAACAATTGCGACCGGCTCGTCATGGTCTGGTGCGCCTCCACCGAGATCTTCATGGAGGAACAGCAGGCTCATCGCAATCTCGAGAACTTCGAAGCGGCCATGGAGGCCAACGACGAAGCCATCGCCCCCTCGATGATCTACGCCTACGCCGCCCTGATGGAAGGCGTCCCCTTCGCCAACGGCGCTCCCAATCTCACTGTCGACATCCCCGCGATGACAACGCTTGCCCACACCAACAACGTCCCCATCTGCGGCAAAGACTTCAAGACCGGCCAGACGCTCCTCAAGACTGTCCTCGCGCCGATGCTCAAGGCGCGCATGCTCGGCGTCAACGGCTGGTACTCGACCAACATCCTCGGCAACCGCGACGGCGAAGTCTTGGACGACCCCGAAAGCTTCAAGACGAAGGAAGAGTCCAAGCTCGGCGTCCTCGAATACGTCCTCCAACCCGATCTCTACCCCGAGCTCTACGGCGAGGTCTACCACAAGGTGCGGATCAACTACTACCCACCGCGTGGCGACAACAAAGAGGGCTGGGACAACATCGACATCTTCGGCTGGCTCGGCTATCCGATGCAGATCAAGGTCAACTTCCTCTGCCGCGACTCCATCCTCGCCGCCCCGCTCGTGCTCGATCTGGCGCTGTTCATGGACCTTGCGCAACGGACGGGGATGCGCGGCGTGCAAGAGTGGCTGTCCTTCTATTTCAAGGCCCCGATGACGGCGCCCGGCCTCTATCCCGAGCACGACCTGACCATTCAGCAGATGAAACTCAAGAACACGCTCCGCCACCTCCGCGGCGAGGAGCTGATCACCCACCTCGGGCTGGAGTACTACGACTAACATTGGGCGGCAGCATCGTGACCCCGGCGTCAGCGGGTGCACGAACTTCGGCGATCTTGTGCTAGAGCCGGGTTCCCGCGAGCCGCTCCTTGAGTACCGAAAGCGCAGCCAGGTGGTCGTCCAGCGCTTGGCCGCCATCACAGATGCGGTCCAGGTTGTGAAAGCGGTGGCCGCTGCTGAGGACCCGGGCCCCCGCGGCGGCCTCTTCCAGCCGGCGCACGACCTCGGAACGAACCGGCCGATGAGGCGGAGGAATCTGGAGCTCCGCGACCCGCTCGCGGAGCTGCATGATCTCCCACCGACAGATCGAGGCAGCGTTGGCGAGCGGCTGGTGATCGCTGGAGGCGGCTACGTGCTCGGCGAACCGCCGCCCCACATCGGAAGCGGTTTCGAGGCAGGCGATGAGATCTGCTGGCGCATCGGGGATGGACGACGGGTCCTCGCTCCCTCGCCAGAGGGACAGCAGCGGCACCAGCGAGCTAACCTTCAACAGTCGAGTCCCTGTCCTCGCCGGCTGACCGGCTCGTTCAAGGGTACGAATCACACGCCGGAAAGGTCAATGGGCCCGCGATCACGGTGCGGTCACACAACTCCCCGCCTATAATCCCGAACCGTTCCCGCGTGCTCATTCCGACGAGAGGTGGCTGCCGTGAGTGAGGACTTCCAGCGCAACAGCCGACGGCTGATCCAGGGCCCCGACCGCGCGCCCGCCAGGGCGATGATGCGCGCCGTCGGCTACACCGACGAGGATCTGCGCCGACCGCTTGTCGGCGTGGCCCATTCGTGGATCGAGATCATGCCCTGCAACTTCAACCACCGTCGGCTCGCTGCGAAAGTGAAAGAGGGCATCCGGGCGGCGGGGGGAACACCCGTCGAGGTCAACACTATCTCGGTGTCCGACGGCATCAGCATGGGTACTGAAGGGATGAAGGCGTCCCTCATCTCGCGCGAAGTCGTGGCTGACTCGATCGAGCTCGCGGCGCGCGGCCACCTCTTCGACGCGATCGTTGTCATATCCGGGTGCGACAAGACGATCCCCGGCTCGGTCATGGCGCTGGGGCGCCTCGACATCCCCGGGCTCATGCTGTACGGCGGGTCCATCGCGCCGGGCTCGTTCGAGGGCCGCGACGTGACCATCCAGGACGTCTTCGAGGCGGTCGGGGCATACGGCGCGGGCCGAATGACCGCCGAGCAGCTCCACGAGCTGGAGACGAAGGCATGCCCCGGCGCGGGCGCGTGCGGCGGCCAGTTCACGGCGAACACGATGGCGACGGTCTTCGAGGTGATGGGCATCTCCCCCGCCGGCAGCGCGAGCATCCCCGCCATGGACGCCGAGAAGGACCAGATGGCGTATCGCTGCGGCGAGCTCGTCATGGAGCTGCTGCGGCGAGACATCCGCCCAAGCCACATCATCACCCGCCAATCGATCGAGAACGCGATCGCGTCGGTGGCGACCACTGGAGGATCGACAAACGCCGTGCTCCACCTGCTGGCATTGGCCCGCGAGATGGACATCCCCCTCACCATCGACGACTTCGACCAGATCAGCGAGCGGACGCCTCTGCTTGCGGACCTCAAACC